>SIAQ01000131.1 GCA_009697105.1 Gemmataceae bacterium
CGGGCATTGGCGAAACGACCGGGGACGTTTTATCTCGAAGGATTGACGACGATCTCCGATGAAGCCGCAATGGCGTTGCAAGGGAAGCTGGACGGCAATTTGCGGAGTTTGACCTCACTTACGGTTGTGAGTGGCAAGGCGGTCGGCGGGTTCGTGGCGACAATCAGCGTGGCCGGCGCAACCTGTCGGACATCGACCGCATCTCGCTGGCGGAACATCGGCGCGAGATCGTGGCACGGAAGGCGAAAGAGAGCTATAGCGCGAACGTAGGTAGGCCGTCAAAATCGAGGGCGCCAGCGCCCACGATTCCCAAAGCCAACACTCGCGCCGAACTCGCTAAGCTCGCCGGGGTGGGTGCGAAGACCTACGATGCTGGCGTCGTCGTCATCAACGCTGCGAAGAACGGCACGATCGCGCCCGAGGTGCTGGAGGATGGTCGTCGTGGCCGGCGTAACCTGTCGGACATCGACCGAATCATGCTGGCGGAACATCGGCGCGAGATCGTGGCACGGAAGGCGAAGGCGAATCTGAATCACAAAGTTGCTGGCAAGAAAGGCAATTCACCTTTGGCAAATTTGCCAAAGGTCAACACCCGCGATGAACTCGCCAAGGCCGCCGGGGTAGGCGTGACGTTTCTGGCGACGTGCAAAAACTCGAAACCCGCAAAAACCCTGGAAATATTGCCGAACTGCCGACCTCATGGTGCGATGCCATTTCACAAGATACGCCTTTTCACCTACAATTCCAATTGCAAATCATTTTGCAAAACTACTACGAAATGATGCTTATTCCAGCATTTTCACGCATTGACATGCACGACGGTTTTGATAGGCTATTCCTTAGCGAAACCGCATTGCCTATGCGGTGAAGTAGGGATTTCAACCGAACGCTTTTTTCGTTCTGTCACGCCGGAGGTTGCGGGTTCGAGCCCCGTCGTCCTCGTTATTCGTGAAAAAGCCTCTCAATTATCGAGAGGCTTTTTTCGTTTTCCAAATAGCCAGCCATTTGAAGCGGGTGCGACGGTAAACCCGGCATGAATGGCGGGCTATTTGGCCGCTGCCGGCGTAAATTCCACGAAGTCCATTGCGAGCCGGGGCTTGGAAACGCGCGGCTTGGCGGGGTCGTGCAGCACCTCGATAGCCGTCCCGGGCGTGAGACTTTCCGGGCGAATGCGTTTGGGAAGCCGACAGGTGACGACGATCGGTTCGGCCACGCCCTCGACGCGATAGCGATAGGTGAGTTGAGTGAACGCACGCCGGCGCTTCGACAACGTAACCGAGACGATTTCGCCAATGACGACGACGCCGCGACGTGCGAGACGCAACTCACGCAGAAGAGGGCGTTCAACGAAGCGTAAGACGAGGATCGCGATGGCGACCGCGGCGAATTGGATAACTGTGAGCACGCGCGCGTAGGTGTCGAGTTCGCGCCAGCGAAACAGATCCAGCGCCGCCCAGCCGCCGACAACCAGAATGATCAGAGTAAAAATGGTGCGATAGGCGCGCACCAAGTTGCGAATCGCTCGGCGAAAATGAACTTTGCGCGGCGGGGCGCCAAGCGGCGCGACTACAGTGTTGCTCATATGAAGATTGTATCAGTTAATCGAGAGCTTCCACGGGGACGGGGACGCCATCGTCCCGACCCGCGAGATTTTTGACGATCGCCGGATCAACGTTCTGGTTGGCAAAGCGCGTGGTGGCGTCGCAGAAGAGGAAGAACGCCCCGCCGCCATGTTTGCTGCTGAACGCCTGCGGCGCCGGGCCATTGATGGTCGCCGTGACGTCATCCACCCACCACATGACATCGCTGATCCAGATGCTGCCGTTGAGGCCACGCATGCCCGCCCAGATCGCCGCTCGTTTCGGCTTGGCGGGATCGGTGATATCCAAAATACACTCGCCGACACAGAGCGTGTTCGAGGTCCCGTCGCTGATCTGAGAAATCCTGATTTTGCTGTTTTGAAACATGACACCACCCATGTCTTGGTTAACCGCAAAAAATGGGAAGGTCGTCGCACCGGAAATAGCACGGTAGTTCGCGGTACCGAAATCACCTCGCTCGGTATTCAGTTCCGTACCGACGTCGCTCGGACAACGATACACCGCAAGAATCGATTGTGTCAAAGGCGTCGCCAAGGCCCAAGTCACGGGTACTCCGCCAACGGCGCCGAACGGAGCGGTGTCAACAGCAAGCGTTTGGTGCAGCGCACCTTGATCGACATGCGGCAACAGGGCAGCTGCCCAGCCCCAACCCGGTTCGAGGTTTGCAGCCGTGTAGGCGGAAGGTATGAATTTGTGCTGGCCGTGATAGCTGTGAACCGCCAGGCCTACTTGCTTCAGGTTGTTTTGGCAGCGTGTGCGTGCCGCCGCTTCGCGGACTTTCTGCACCGCCGGGACCAGTAAACCGACCAGGATTGCGATGATCGCAATGACTACCAGCAATTCGATCAGCGTAAAGCCGATCCGCCGTGGAGTGTGCATTAGCCACCATTTCGAGATGAAGAAAGTATGAGATGATGATGTAGTATAACGCCGTCCGGCATTAATTGGCAAGAAAAAACTTCAGCGTAGTCGTTTTTTTTCGATTTTCCCCTGCGAGACGCAGTCTCCAGGCCCGTCCCACGAAAAAACGCTCGCCTTTTGTAGTTTCGGGTATTCGATTTTCCGGTCCGCAGTCAGCTACTTGCATCGCACTGCGGCTCGCATAGGATGGCGGCACGTTACCGTCGCATTTTCCAAGATGGCCGAACTGAGAGGATTCCCACTGATGAAACACTTGCTCGCAATCGCTGTGCTTTTCACGTCACTATTCACCGCTGCCGTCGCCAAGGACGACTACACGCTCGGCCCCGATTCGACGGAACAGCCCGGCGTGCCCAAGGGCGAGGTCACGACGTTCAAATGGGAAAGCAAAATCTTCGCCGGCACGGTCCGTGACTGCTGGGTCTATGTCCCCAAGCAGTACGATGGCAAGGAACCGGCGTCCGTCATGGTCTTTCAGGACGGCGGCGGGTACCAAAATCCCAAAGGCAGCTACCGCGCGACGATCGTCATGGATAATCTCATCCACAAAAAAGACATCCCCGTGATGATCGGCATCTTCATCAACCCCGGCGTCTTCGCGGGCAAGGATCCCAAGAAAGGCGGCAGCAACCGCAGCTTCGAGTACGACACGCTCTCGCCCCAATATGTCGAGTTCCTTGAAAAAGAAATCCTGCCCGAAGTCAGCAAGAAATACAAGCTGCGCACCGACCCGGCAAGCCGAGGCATCTGCGGCGCGTCGTCCGGCGGCATCTGCGCCTTCACCGCCGCCTGGGAACGGCCGGACCTCTTCAGCAAAGTCCTGAGCCACATCGGCAGCTACGCCAACATCCGTGGCGGCGACCGCTACCCCGGCATCGTCCGCAAAGCGCCGAACAAAAACATCCGCGTCTTCCTGCAAGACGGCTCCAACGATCTCGATAACCCCGCAGGCAACTGGTGGCTGGGCAACTTGCAAATGGAATCCGCCCTCAAGTTCAAGAAGTACGACCACAAAACCGTCTGGGGCGACGGAGGCCATAACGGCAAACACGGCGGCGCCATTCTCCCCGACTCCATGCGCTGGCTCTGGCGCGAAACGCCCGCCATCAAATCGTAGCGACCTCGTATTCCGCTTGCGGCTTAGCGCTCGGGTCGTCCCACCTGAGCGCTAAGCCGCAAGCGGAAAACCTCGTCAACCCACCGTTACCACGCCCGGTTCGCCCTCCGGCGCGTCGCAGGTTATTTGACGCTCGTAGAAATAGCCGATCACCGCGATATTCGTCAGCAAATGCGACGACACCCGGGCCACGCGAAATTGTGACGGCCCCTTCGCGAAAACCAAAGGCAGCAGCAACTGATCCGCGCTATGTTCATCCACGCCCACGCCGATCGGCTGCACTTGTAGGTACGCGCGTACCTGCGTCACCAATTCGTCGGCCACACGTTCCGCCGATTTTCCTTTCTCGCCAAGCGCGAACAAAAACGTCGCCGCCGGTTGCGTTGGCAACGTCGCGCCGACCATGCAGCCGGGTCCGCCGGTCCAGCGCTCGCGCTGCGTCGTGACGTTCAGCCCAAGCTCAACCAGCCCTGCACCCGCGCGTTCCGCCAGCCGATCGCCGACGTGATCGGGCAAGCCAGCGATGCCGACATGGACGACGGCGTCTGTGATAGTCGGCGTCGTCAGCCCGTTGTAGCCAAGAATCTCGCTGGCAGGCTGGATGTGCGCCTCAATGCGACCGCCGCCGCGTGGGTAGAAGCCGACGCAGTCGAGGCGGAGATCGATCGCAATACCGAGCGCCCCCAGATACGGCCCCCAAGTCTGCCGAAGGAAGTCGAAGCACGGCGCCGCCATGACATGAGTCCCGCCTTCGATGACGACGTGGCTCGCGCTTTTGGCCAATGCAAGCGGAAGGTAGATTGTGTGCAGCACAAGCGCGGTCGCGCCGGCGGTGCCGATCGTGAAGCGATATTCGCCGGGCTGGACCTCGCCGGGTTCAAAGGTCAGGTCGGTGCTGCCGAGGCTGGCGCCGCGGAGTTTCGCCTTGCCGATGCGTCCCGCCGCCTGCACGCTCATGAGATGTTGAGCCTGCAACCCCGGCTTGGCCCGCCCCGCGCGAATGTGCCGAAGGTGAAACGGCTTGCCGAGGATCAGCGCCAGCGCCAGGCTGGTGCGCAACACCTGCCCGCCGCCTTCGCCGAGCGAACCGTCGATTTGAATGATTTGGCTCATGCCGAATAAGAGTACGGACGAGCGTGGAAAGTTCACGGGGAAATGGGATTGCCGCATTGTCCGAGCCTGAGCGCCTGCGAAGGGCACGTCGTTGGGACTGCCGCGTTTGCCCTTCGCTGGCGCTCAGGCTCGGAAAAAACGCCCTAACACGCCAGATGCTTGTACGCGCCATAAGCCAACGGCAAGCCGAGACCGATGCCAAGCCCCGTGAGAACCACGATGCCCGCGAGGCCCATGCCTGCCGACTGCGGCGTCGCCCGGCTATGAGCGCTGTTGAAGACCATCATTTTCGTGGCGGCGGGCAGCACGTTGCCCGCGCGGACTTGTGTTCGTCCGCTTTCATGCATCGCATAGGGCCCGAGCAGCGTGCCCTGGGGCGCATCGGCCTGGCGTTTGACGCTGCGCCCGAACCCGCCTTCGCCGCCCATGAGGCCGCCACCTGGGGCCACGGGCGACGGCTGAATGCCGACGAACGAGCCTTCGGTTCCGGAGCCTGGTTTGGGTGCCGGGCCAGGTCCCGGCAGCGGCGTCTCATTATCGGTAATTGTGATGTTGACGATCCTCGTTATTCCATACGCCGGATCGGCACTCGTGGCGATATGCGCGATCGGCAATGTTCGATTGCCCTGGACAAGCACGTCATCCACGGCGGTGACGGTGATCGTTTGCGGAACGGACCAGTTTGCCACGGTAAAAGTCAACGTCGCCGGCACAAACGTCAGCTGCGGGTCCGGTGTGATCGTAATCGTCACCGGCGCCGTCGGCAACTTTTGCAGACTCATGGTGTAGGCGGTGCTCGATCCTTCAGTCACCGGCACGCTCGTCAGCACGGTGATGCCCGCGCCAGAATCGTTGTCCATAATATTCACCGCCGCCGAGAACGTGCCCACAAACTTTGGATCGACACTGGCGGCCGTGTGGATGATGCTGCCGATGTGCGGCGTCGCTTCAGGTAGCGCATCATCGACGACGGTCACCGTTACTGTTTGCGCCGTCATCCAATTGGTGTCATCGAAGGTCAGCGTGGCAGGGGCCACGATGGTCTGACCGTCCGGCGTCGTGAGATTGATCGTCACGGTGCTACCGACGGTCGGGCTGCTCTGCAGGGCCACGGTGTAGGTAGCCGTCGTGGCGACTACGGCCTCGTCCAGCGTGCCGCTCATCAACGATACGACGGCCGGGAACGTTGAGAAGGCGAGGCCCGACACGTTACCAAATCCAGTTGTTTGGGCCGTCGCTATTCGCGTACCAGCCAGAGTTAGTTCATATAGTTGCGATACGGGGGCCGAAGCGGTGCTCTCAGCGACGAATATTTTGCCACCTGTATATGCTAAACCGGCATATTTGGTGAAGGGGAACCCTGGTCCAGAATAATCCACGAACAAGGTCTTGGCCCCCGTGGCTTTATTGACGGAGTACAAATCATTTAAGGAATTGTAGCAAAAGAGGCCACCGAATGAATCGACTGCTAAGGCGCGCGGTTCACCTTGACCGGTCACGGAAAGCTGGGTCATAGCCGGAGATGCCAAGGTAACGTCAAAGGTGTAAACACTCTCTTTCGGCATCCCACTAATTCCAGAAAAACCGCCCTCCCCATTCATGAAGTACCCTAGTCCTGCTTGATCAAATGCAATACTTCCTGGAACAAGGACCGGAGCACCAGGCGGCGGAAATGTCGCCAATTTTGGCCCACCAACTTTTTGGCCGTTTGTGGTGCTCAACTCAAAAAAGCTGACGGTAAGCCTGTCGAACGTGTAGAGCTTGCCATTGGGGTGAAATGCGATTCCCATGGCCTCGATAGCGATACCTGCCGCCGTGGCCGGGTCAACGATCGTACCTTTTCCGGTCGTCGTATCAATGGTAATAAGCGTTCCGGGAAAAGTAATCCCGTACAGCGTCTGCTGGCTGTGAGCCGAGTTACCGACCAACCCAAGCACTACCACCGCGATAAAGCAGCGGAAGGAAGGAAGGAAGGAAGGAAGGAAGGAACACATGGACTTGTCCTCCTCGCCGCCGATTCCTGCAGGTGCGCCAACCTGGTTGGAGCGAGCGACGATACGTGCGGGAGATTGTCTGGATGTAGTATACGTCGTAGATATTCGCTAGACAACCCATGTTATTCGGATTTCGCTCGGCTATACCGCCCACCGCTGGATTCGTCTGGTCCGAGCCTGAGCGCCAGCGAAAGTCAGGTATTCAGGTTGCCCTTCGCTGGCGCTCAGGCTCGGACAATGCGACAATCCCAACCTCGCACGGTATACAATAATGGCAGCAAGCCCAGGGGTGAGGTACGCCGAACCCCTGGGATAAAGCCGCGTGTTCGCCCGATCCCAGGGGTTCGGAGTACCTCACCCCTGGGCTTGCCTACGAAAGGCGACTCTGCCAACCGCCATCGCTGGAAGCTCCGCCTGGTGCGCGGCCTTTACGAACGTGGGTTCAGTGCGAAGGACGTGCGCGAGTTGTTTCGCGTCATCGATTGGTTGATGGAACTGCCGCCACCGATCGAACGGCAGTTTTGGCGAGATCTCGACAATATCCAGAAGGAGAAACAGATGCCATACGTCCCAAGTATTGTGCGAATTGAACGAGCCGATGGTCGGCATCGCGGCATCGAATTCGCGTTGAAGATGCGATTCGGGCAGGACGGCCTTCGCTTGGTGCCAGAAGTCAAAGAGATTTACGACGAGGCAAAACTCGAAGCGATTTTCAACTCGCTCGAAACCGCCGCGACGCCTGACGACGTTCGCCGTGTGTGGGCGACGGAACACGCGTGACGCTGGCCTCACCGTCCCATCGACACCACGCACGCGGTGATGGTGCACAGGGCCACGGTTACCAGCACCACCACGCCGATGCCGACGGCGATCCAAACGCGCGGCTGGATTTTTTCGATGTTGCCCATGAGCGAATGCGACATCAGTTCCGTCGTTGGCATGCGGTCCTCAGTGGCGATGCCGAACAGGACGGCGTCTTCCTGCGACGGTTTCGCGCTCGGGGCTGGCGGGGTCCAGGTGTCGATGGAAGTGCGGATTGCTTGTTGGTAGTCGGCGTCGCTTGGTTGATCCAGCGCCTGCAGTGGGCTGGCCGCGAACGGTGTCAATGCCGCCGCTAATTCCGTCGCCGACGCATAACGCTCCGTCGGCGTTTTCGCCAGCAGCTTGTGCACGATCTGGGCGAACGCCGCCGGCACTTCCTTGTTCAGGCTCGCCAGGGGCAGCGGTTCCTCGTGGCGATGGGCACGCACTTTCGCGAATATCTTCCCCTCGGGAAATGGCGGTCGGCCCGTCAACGCGAAATAAATACAGCAGCCCAGCGCGTACAGGTCCGCGCGTGCATCGACGCCCATCGGATCGCGCGTCTGCTCGGGGGCCATGTAGTCGATCGAACCGACGATGTAGCCCTTCCCGCCGACGACCTCAATGTCGTCCACTTCTTCGCCTTCGGTGACGGCCAAGCCGAGATCGAGCACCTTCGCGTGGCCGTGCGGCGTGACCATGATGTTCGACGGCTTCATGTCGCGGTGGATCAGGCCTAGCGCATGCGCGTGGCTCAGGCCCGTTGCGATCTCGCTGAAAAGATGCGCCGTTCGGCCCACCGACAATGCGCCCTGCGACGTGACCAGGCGATAGAGCGTGCGGCCCGGGATGTATTCCATCGCGATATAATGGATGTTCTGGTTCACGCCGGCGTCGAGCGTGCGGGCCAAATGCGGATCGTTGACCTTGCGCGATAGTTCCATCTCACGCTGAAAGCGTGCGAGCAAACGCTGCTCGGCCTTCGCCAGTTTCGGCGGCAGAATCTTCAGCGCGATATGTTGATTGACGCGCGGGTCGAGAGCCAAATAAACCGTGCCCATCCCGCCTCGACCGAGCGGCGTGAGCAACTGGTACGGCCCAAGTTGGAGGCCGACAGTGATGCCCTGCCCTAGCATGTGTAGTTGAAATCGCGTGAGCTTGCCTGCTTGCATCAGGCAATCGCCGATGGCGGCGACGTCGCCATGCTTCTCCTTGGGCAGCGCGCGCAGCGTCAAGCGCAGTTGCTCGCGATCGAGCAGGCCGCTGCGCAACACCTTTCGCAGGAATGTATCCGCATCAGCCATCTGGGAACTCAAACCCAGGGATGAGGTACTCCGAATCCCTGGGATAGACACACGTCGGCGACAGATCCCAGGGGTTCGGAGTACCTCACCCCTGGGCTTCTGACAGATACTTCACGATGAAGGATGCTCCGCCTCGTTTTTCTCCGTCGTTGCCGCCTCACCGCCATTCGTCTTCGGACGCGGTCGGCGGCGTCGGCGTTTCTTCCGCGCCATCGGCTCGATATCGGGAGCTGGTTGTTGCATCTCCGCTCCAAAGCGAATCACCACATACGTGCGGCTGCGCTCGTCGATCGCCAGCTCGATCAGGCCTTCCTTCTGCGCGTCGAGCAACAGTTCGCTAAACGTCCGATAGCCGTGGTAGGCCTCGTTGAATGAGGGCTTCTTGCGCTTCATCGTGTCCTTGACCATCGACGCGCCGAGCTTTTCCTTGTTCTCGCGCCGCAGCGCCAGAATCGACTCCATCAGCAAGCTGAACGCCTTCTGCTTCGTCTCCGGCATGTTTGCGGGCAACTCCGGCGAAAGAGTCGGGGCTTTGCCGAGGTCTTCGTAATAGATGAACTCGTCGCAGTTGTCGCGCAAAAGGTCCGACGTGGAATCCTGCATCCCTAGGCCGATGACGTGCTTGCCGTTCTCTTTGAGCTTGGAAACGAGCGGCGAAAAATCGGAATCGCCCGAGACGATGACGAACGTGTCGATGTGCTCCTTGGAAAACGCCATGTCCATCGCATCAACGCACAGACGGATGTCGGCGGAGTTCTTGCCCGTCTGGGATCGCTTGGGAATCTCGATCAGTTCGATGGCGGCTTCGTGCAAGGCTTGCGTGTAGGGTGCGAATCGGCTCCAGTCGGCGTATGCTTTTTTGACGACGATCTTGCCCTTCTCGACGAGCCGAGCCAAGACAAGCACGATATCGAAGCGATCGCGCCGCCCTTGAAAACCAAGCGCGAGGTTTTCAAAGTCGATGAACACGGCGAGCGATGAGTCGATGTCGGGCATCGGTATGATCCTTTCTTGTTGATGTTTTCTGTTTACGTTTTCTGTTTACGTTTTCTGTTTACGTTTTCTGTTTACGTTTAGCGCTCGCCCGGCGCCGCGCGAGCGCTGAACGATAAACTATTTTGGCCAATACACCGCAAATCCGTCGATCGTCAGGTGGATGCGGTACAGCGAGCGGCCCGCGGTGACGTAGAGCATTCGGCGATCTTCGCCGCCGAAGGTGCAGTTGGTGGGCGTTTCGGGCGTGGGGATGAAGCCGATCTTTTCGCCCCTGGGGTTGAATATCGTGACCCCGGCGGTTTTGCCCTGGCCCGCGGTGGCGTAGATGTTGCCTTTGATGTCGATGCACATGCCGTCGATGCCGCGATCGGGAGCGAAGTCGTGCAGCACCTTTTTCTTGCCGACCGTGCCATCGTCTTTGAGCGGATAAGCGAGCAAGAATCGGCTACCCTTGGGATTGTTGTCGGCGAGATAGAGGACGTCCATTTCGGGCGATAGAAGGATGCCGTTGGGTTTTTGCACGTCGCCGATGATCTGCGTGACGGTCCCGTTGGGGTCGATGCGATAGACGCTTTCGGTATCGATTTCGCGTTTTTCGCTGCCGGAATAGCGAGGGTCGGTGAAGTAGACGCGATTCTTGCGGTCGATGATGAGGTCGTTGGGGCTATTGAAGCGTTTGCCCTTCCATTTGTCGGCAAGCACGGTGATCGTGCCGTCTTTCTCAGTGCGCGAGATTCGGCGATTGCCTCCGGTGTTGGCACCCTCGGCAGCGACGAGTCGGCCTTTCGGATCAAAGTCGAGGCCGTTCGCGCGGCCGCTGGGATTGCGGAGCTCGGTCGTCTTTTCGGTCTTCGGATCGTACTTCATGATGCGATTGCCGATGTCGGAGAAGTAGACGCAATGGTCCGGCCCATAAGCAGGTCCTTCGGTGAACTCGCCCTCGGACCAGAGCTTTTCGAGCTTGGCGTCCTTGGGTACGATGGGTTCGCCGGCGAGGGCGAATAGCGGAACGATGATGAATAGTGCTAACGATTTCATAATAATTCTCCTGTTTTACGTTTAGCGCTCGCATGCCGCCGCGCGAGCGCTAAACGTAAACAACAATCACGTAAACACGATTATTTCTTTTCAATTCGCCAGAATTCGTCGAACAACCCCGCTGTCGCCACCTCATAGGCGGCGGCGTTTTTCGCGGTCGGCGTCATACGTAAAATCGCGTAGTCACCCAAGCGAGGATACAACATCGCGTTGGTCTTCGTGTAGTCCTCCGACGGGATCGTGTGCCCCGTGTTGAGCACGACGTACTTGTGCGGATTAAGCGGGTTCGGGAAGATCATCACCGGCACATGATCCGCGGCTCCGTACTTCTTGCCCGCGAACTCGATGCCTTCCTTCGTCCACTTGAGCGGCAGCTTCGGCAGGATTTGCGCCAGCGTCAAATTGGAACTCGGATCGCCGAACAGGATCAGGTGCTTGTCCTTGATGTCGTTCGGATTGACCGCATAATCGCCCGTCGTCGGCAACTCGCCACGCCAGTGCTTGGCCCAGTCGTACTTGAACGCGGCAACCTTCGCATCGACAAACTTCTGCGTGCCCGGATGCCAGGTCGGCCCGCTGCCGATGACGCAGGTGAAGCCGGAGGCGAAGGCGTCGTCGATGGGGCCTTGCAGGGCGGGGACCTTTTTCAAGGTGTTCTCCCACGCCTTCGGCAGCAGTCGCCCGCCGGGAACGGCTCGCCATTTCCCAGTCTCTTTCACCAGGAACACGCGGAGCGTCGTCGGAACAACCTTGCCCTCCAGTATCTCAACGAAACCCTCGGTCTTGATGTCCTCGCCGTCGATTGCAATCGACACCGCTTTATCCTTCTTATCCAGATACTCCTTGCTGGGGGGCAGCTCGAGCCGCAAGCCGCGCAGATTCTTGGTGATAATCCGGCATCCCTTGGCGGTCAGCTCCGCATCGATGGATGCCTTTTCGTAATGCTTCTCCAGGCCAAAGATGTTGATCCATTCGCAACTCGGAAAGCTGGTCGTGTAGGTGACGAAGGAAACCTTCTTCGGATTGATGGGCCTTCCGTCTGCCGCGTGTTTCGACCAGAGCGCGTTCGCCTTCTTGAAGTAATCGGGAATAAACGTGTGCCCGACGCCCGGCGCGACCAGGTGCGTCATCGCGTCGATCTTCAGTTCCTTCAAGCGATTCTCGATGTTGTCGGCCGCGAGCTTCTGCGCGTCATCGCCGCCGGAGTAGGCGACAATGGGGATCATCCGCGCGTTCTCGACGTAATCGACCACGTCATAGATGCGCAGGCAGCGCTCCTGGTAATCGGGCAGGTCTTTCTTGCCCTTCCAAGCATAGCCATGGGTGGTCGTGAAGCCGGCGCCGGGGCCCATGACGCACCATAAATCGGGATGATGCAAACCGAGATGCCAGGTCCCCGCGCCGCCCATCGAGAAGCCTCTCACGACGAACTTGCGATGGATTGCCCCCACCCGCCCGGCATTGGGCTCGCCAATGAGGAAGGCACCCAAGGCTTCTAGTACGTCGGATTCCCCCGCCCAACGATACGCGTTGTTGCCGCGGCCGAAGATGTCAAGCTGCACCCAGTCCTGATCGGCCGCCGGTTTCTTCGACCCATTGTGTGCATTGAGAAAAGCGACCTCGGTCAACTTTCCGTTGCGGCCATGTAGCACGACATCGACGCGCCATAACTTTTCGGGATCTTTGCCGTAGTTAAGCGGATATGTGACGCCATAGGGCTGCGCCGTGCCGTCAATGTCCGAGCGGTAGGCCCGCAGCACATTCGAGGTCGCGAGCTTCGTCCACGGCGTTTCGCCCTTCGCAAGCTGTTCGGCACGCAACATCCCGCGGTCGAGGCTGTCGAGCGTCCATTTCACGCTGGCCTTGTCGTAGAACTCCTTGAAGCGGACGATGTTCTCGGCCCCGCGCAGATAAATCTCGACGTCGGGCAGCAGGTCTTGCGCCGGGTCCTCGCGCAGCTTCGCTTGCTTCTTGTCCTTGTGCAGCTCCGCGATCTTGGCTGCGAGGTGAGCGGTCTTCGCCTTGATCTGCGCAAGCTGCTCATCGGTGGGTTGGAAGCTCGGCGGCGGGTCGAATTTGCCCTTCTTGTCTTTCTTTTTATCCTGGGTGAAACCAGCGTTTGATGAGAAAATTATGAAACCACACGCGAGGAAGAAAGGTAATGTCCAACGCATGATCTAATTCCTTTGTCCTTGAACATGTCAGAGACGCTTGCACAATAGCCTACTGACAAAGCCGTTCCAGAGTATGGATTTCGTTCGATTCGTTGCCGCTTTTTTGTTTGCCGCTTGCGGCTTAGCGCTCAGGTTCGTCCCGCGCGAGCGCTAAGCCGCAAGCGGCAAACACGAAATGGAGGTGCCATATGCCGCCACGTCCTGTTACCGGTGTCATCATCGCGTTTTGGCTGGCGATGACGGGCTGGCTGATTCAGCGTGAAGTCGTGCCGATGCTGCTCGCGGATGTATCGTCGGTGTATACCGTCGATCTCACCGATCAGATTCAGCTCAGCGCCGCTGCGTTCGAGACGCCGTGGGTGGTGCTGCGCGACGGCAAACGCGTCGGCATGGGCAAGTCGAAAGTCATCGCTCACGCCGACGACAATACCTACGAATTCCGTTCGATCTTCCATTTCGATCAACTTTCGATCGGTCCGTTGCGCGTTCGCAGCATGGAAAATACCTACCGCGTCACCGACGAAAGCCGCCTGCTGGAGGTGTCGGCACGCATCACCGCGGAGCCTGGCCTTACCTTCGACTTTGTCGGCAAGGTCACACGGCGAAAGATACAGCCGACATTGCGAATCAACGGCGAAGAACTCAAAATGTTCCGCCTAAACGAGATCGACCTGTCGCGTTCGGAAAAGGTCGTCAATCCGTTGCACTTGCTCAATCGCCTGCGCGGGCTGCGCACCAAGCAGACGTGGACGATCCCGCTGCTCGATCCCTTGCGAAATGCCATGGAAGGCGCGGCGAACATGACCATACCGGAACTGATCGCCATCGTCGAAGACGATACGCTGACCTGGGAAAACAACGAAGTCGCGTGCCACAAGATCGAATACCGCAAACGTGGCAAGGAAGATGTGGTGGCACGGACCTGGGTCCGCAAAACCGACGGGCTCGTTTTGCAGCAAGACGCATGCGACGACTTCAACTTGGTCATGCGCCGCGGGTTGAAGTGAGTGGTATTAGGTTTGTTTACCTAATTGCATTTGCCGCTTGCGGCTTAGCGCTCGGAAACGCCCACCTGAGCGCTAAGCCGCAAGCGGAAATCAGGAATGGATCGGAATCCCATGATCGAACTCATGCACGTCACGAAATCCTACGGTAACAAGACCGCCGTCGATGATCTGAACCTGTCAATCCGCGGCGGCGAGATGTTCGCCTTTCTCGGACCCAATGGCGCGGGCAAGACAACGACCATCAAGATGATGTGCGGCCTGCTGTTTCCGACGATCGGCACGGTGCGGATTGCCGGATTCGATATCGCGACGCACGGCCAGGACGCTCGCCAGCGCATCAGCTACGTGCCGGATACGCCGTTCTTGTACGAAAAACTGACGGGTCGTGAGGTGCTGAACTTCATCGCCGACATGTACCATATGCCGCGCGAGAAGGCGAAACGACGCATCGACGAGATGATCGAACTGTTCAACCTCTATCTTTTCGTGGACGACCTGACGCAAAACTATTCGCACGGCATGAGGCAGCGGACGGTTTTCGCGGCTGCGTTGTTGCACGAACCCGATGTGCTGATCGTCGATGAGCCAACCGTCGGGCTTGATCCGCGCAGCATCCGCTTGCTCAAGGACACGCTGCGCAACGAGACGAAGCGTGGCGCGACCGTGTTCCTCTCGACGCATTCGCTCGACATCGCGCAGGAACTGTCCGATCGTATCGGCATCATCACGCAAGGCCGACTGATCGGTTGCGGCACACTCGACGAGTTGCGCAAACAAGCAGAGATACATGGCAATCTCGAAGAGGTGTTCTTGACGCTGACGGAGAAAGAAGGGCCCGCGCCACTGACGCCGGACGGGAGCGAACAACTTGTTCAAATTCAAGCCCAGGGGTGAGGTACTCCGAACCCCTGGGATGGCCGCGCCGATTGATCCCAGGGGTTCGGAGTACCTCACCCCTGGGCTTGCGGAAAACAGGAGCATTCCATGTCCCCCGCGATCTTCTTTCAGAAGCTACGGTTCCGCCTGGCGGCGAATGCGTTCACGCTGCTGTGGAATCACGCCTGGTGGCGCATCGTCATCATGGGGTATTGCTGTGCCATGTTGTGGGGATTCTTGTTCTTGCTCAGCTCGCACGGGTTTCATGAGTTGAAGACTCGCTGGAACATTCCGTTGCAGCAGAGCCTGATCGATTTGCCGTTCGACATGTTCTTCTTCACGCTGACGATCTTGCTAATCTTTTCGACGGGCCTCATTCTTTACAGCAGCTTGTTCGCGGGGCGTGAGAGCGAGTTCTTGCTCGCCTCGCCGATGCCTGACGATCATGTGTTTTCGTATAAACTGCAAGGCGCGATTGCGTTTAGCAGCTGGGGTTTCCTGCTGTTGGGCAGTCCGATTCTGATAGCGTATGGGCTGGAAGTGCGCGACGGGGCGCCGTGGTACTACTATGTCGCGATGCCGTTGTTTTTCCTCGGCTTTCTGCTGATTCCCGGTTACATCGGCGCGATCGCGTGTTTGCTGGTCGTCAACATTCTGCCTCGGCATCGCAAACATTTCTTGGTCGGGTCCATCGTGTTCGCGATAGGATTGGCGATTTATTGGAGCGTGTCGTGGTATCAGGAAGCACGCGCGTTCGGCCTCGGCTCACGCCCGTGGTTTGAAAGCTTCCTCAACGAACTCAGCTATCTCGGCGGTCGGCTGGTTCCCTATCACTGGATGACGCGCGGCTTGCGGTACGCCGCCATCGGTCGGGCGGAAGCGATGCTGTACAACCTCGCACTCGTCTGGAGCCATGGCTTATTCCTCTACGTCGTCACCGTCTGGTTGGCGACAAAGCTCTATCGCCGCGGATTCAATCGCATCGCGTCCGGCGGAGCATTACGCAAGAAATACGGCGGACACTGGATGGACAACACGCTGACGGCGCTGCTCTTCCCGCTCGATCCGCAGACGCGCATGCTCATCGTCAAGGACTTCCGTGCTTTTCGCCGCGACCCGGCTCAGTGGGCGCAGATACTCATCTTTCTCGGCATGGGCAGCATGTATTTCCTCTTCATGCGGCGATTTTACGAATCCGACCTTCGCTATTCCTTCCGCATCGGCATCAGCCTGCTGACGTTGATCGCGACGGGGTTCCTGATGTGCGCCTACACGGGCCGATTCATCTACCCGATGCTGAGCCTCGAAGGCAGCAAGTTCTGGATCCTCGGACTGCTCCCGCTGGATCGCTCCCGGCTACTGGTCGGCAAGTTCGTATTCTCGGCGATCGGCTGTCTCATCGCGGGCGAGTTCTTGATCGTGTTCGCGAATTACATGCTCGGCATGCCGTGGTTGATTGTCGTCGTTCATAGCGTGACGATCGCGCTGCTCGGTCTCGGCTTCAGCGCGCTCAGCGTTGGCCTCGGCGCGTGCATGCCGAACTTCCGCGAGACCGATCCGTCGAAGGTCGCGATCGGCTTCGGCGGGACGGTGAACCTGATCGTCGGTTTGATGTTTCTGACGATGATCGTCGTGCTCCTGCCGATGCCGTTGCAGCTTTTCTACGTGCAGAGCGAGAATCCGATTCTTTCGCCGGATATGGTTCCGTGGTACTACTGGATCGGCATCGCCCTGGGCGTGTCGGTCGGCGTGGGAACGATCATCGCGCCGATGCGTGCAGGTGTCATCGCGCTACGGCGGATGGAGTTTTGAGGTGTCGCTTGCGGTTTAGCGCTCGGACGCATTCTGCTATACTTCGAGCGGTCGAGAATATCTTAGCCCGAAGCGCAAGTTTTGAAGTTGCGCATTCTGTGTTCGCACCGAAGGTGCTGCAACAAATCAGCCCAGGGCAACGCCCTGGGTTAATGGCTGAACCAGAGAATCTTGCCCTGAAAGGGCTGTATATTGGCCGAATCTTCGTTTTGTTGCGCCCCTTTCAGGGCTTTGCCTGGTGGGGGCCTGCTTTCCCAGGGCGTTGCCTTGGGCCGATTTGTTGCGGCACCGTCAGTGCAATAAAATGCGCAACTTCAAAACCTGCGCGTCCGGCTAACGGGCTTCACTCCACAATCCGCAACCGGCTACAGGTTTCCTGATACGTTTCCTCAAAATTCAACATCACTGCCTGTTCAGCGCCGAAGTATAACGGCAGGTTGGGTAGGTGGTCCCCCACCTCAAACGTTTTCGCCCAGACTTCAATCTCCTCTTTCGATTCCCGGCGGACGGGACGATAAGCCACCGCGTATTGCGATGTCGCCGTTTCCAGGCGAAAATCCGTGTGGCGCATCAGTTCCATGATTTCATTATGAAGGTTCGCCGATCGGCTACTGCTACACGTCACAGTTGATGTATCATGGGACGATGATTTTGCCCAGTTTGACATTTCCCGGGTTTGGATGGCGGTGGTACGGACAGAACCGGATGGAGCGGGTTGGGGCCAGAGGCTTGCCAGTGTAGGTCCAGTCAAACGGGT
>SIAQ01000132.1 GCA_009697105.1 Gemmataceae bacterium
TCGGTTCATCAGCCGTTGCCAACGCTGCCAAAGTTTTTTTGCATCGTCCATGACGCTATCCCTCCTAGTTTTTCTGCCTGGCTTACCTACCAAACAGAATGCCAGAAGGGTGGCGTTTTTTCATCAGGAATCCTGGAAACTACTGTCTAACTGATATTATGAAAGAAGAGAAACGAAAACACCCAATCGCTCCCTTCGGAGCGGATGATTCGCGACGAACGGAGTTCGTGTGGCGTCATCTCGTGTGGATATTGGCAAGCTCGAATTGCTCACCCGCGCCATCGGCCAGGAGATGTTCGCTCGGGTTGCGCAACGTGGGCCTATCCTCTTTTCGCCGGCGTGGTGGGATAAACGCTTGATGTACTGGACCATGCACGACGAGGTCGTGAAGGTTCAGCTTTTCCGGTTCATCGATGCCTTGCCTCAACTGCACGCCGACGACAGCATCGCCCGGCACCTCGCCGAATATTTCGCTGAGACGCGCGAACATCTGCCCGGTTGGGCGCGGTTCGGCATGCGTTTCATCCCGCGCCGCGGCATGCTGGTGACGCTGTTGGCATGGCTGGCACGCTCGAACGCACGCAACCTGGCACGCAAGTTTATCGCGGGGTCGAGCCTTGAGGAAGCGCTTGCTGCCGTCGTCAAACTGCGACGCAACAAATTGACGTTCACGGTTGACTTGCTCGGCGAAGCGACGATTACCGAGCGCGAGGCCGAGAAAAGCCAGCAGGACTATCTGGACCTGATCGAAGGATTGAGCCGAGAGGTCAATGCCTGGCAGCCGATCTACCTGATCGACCGCGATCCGTCGGGAGCGTTGCCTCGGGTGAACGTGTCGATCAAGCTGTCGTCGCTGTTCAGCCAATTCGACCCGATGGCGCCGGACCACACGAGTGCCGTGGTCCGCGGCCGCTTGAGACCCATTTTGCGCTCGGCGATGGCACATCGCGCCTTCGTCAATATCGACATGGAGCAGCATGCGTTCAAAGATTTGACGCTGCGCATTTTCCGCGAAATTCTCAGCGAGGACGAATTCCGCAGCTGGCCCGATGTCGGCATCGCGATACAGGCGTACCTGCACTCCTGCGAGCGCGATCTGCGACAACTGCTCGATTTCACGAAGGCACGTGGCACGTCCGTGTGGATTCGGCTCATCAAAGGCGCGTACTGGGATTTCGAGACTGTCGTCTCGGCGCAGGAAGGTTGGCCGCTGCCCGTCTTCGCCCAGAAATGGCAGACCGACGCAAACTACGAACGCATGATCGAGTTCCTGCTGACAAACCATCAATGGCTGCGGCCCGCGTTTGGCAGCCACAATATCCGCAGCCTGGCGTATGCAATGGCGCTGGCGGAGCAGATGGGCGTGCCTCCGACGGGCTACGAAATTCAGATGCTGTTCGGCATGGCCGACCCCATCAAGGACGCGCTGGTCCGCATGGGCCGGCGCGTGCGAGTTTACACGCCGTACGGGCAGCTGCTGCCTGGCATGGCGTATCTCGTGCGGCGATTGTTGGAGAACACGGCGAACACGTCATTCCTGCGGGCGAGTTTTGCCGACCATGTGCCTGAGGAGAAACTGCTGATGAATCCCGCGACCCATGCGCCCGCTCATGTCGAAAAGCCGAAAATCGAACCGGGCTTTCGCAACGAACCGCTGGCCGACTTTAGCGAGGAACCCATTCGCCAGGCGATGCAGGATGCGATGGCAACGGTTCGCCGACAGCTGGGGCAAACCTATCCACTCGTCATCGCGGGCAAGCCGATGGCGACGGTCGAGACGATCACGTCACACAATCCATCGCACATGCGCGAGATCGTCGGCCAATGCGGCAAGGCGACGCCGGAGCATGCGCTGGCGGCGCTTCAGGCCGCATCCGGCGCATTCACGTCGTGGCGCGATGTCGATGCCGAGGTGCGTGCGGATTATTGCGTCAAGGTGGCGGGAATCATGCGACGGAGGCGCTTTGAATTGGCCGCGTGGCAGGTCTTCGAGTGCGCCAAAAACTGGCGCGAGGCCGACGCCGACGTCTGTGAAGCGATCGACTTCCTCGAATATTATGCCCTCGAAATGCGCCGCCTGGCCAAGCCGTTTGGCCGATCGTTGCCTGGCGAGGACAATGTCAACACCTACGAGCCGCGCGGCGTGGCCGTGGTGATCGCGCCGTGGAATTTTCCTCTCGCCATCTTGTGCGGCATGACGGCGGCGGCGGTGGTCACGGGCAATACCGTCATCATGAAACCGGCGGAGCAATCGTCGGTGATCGCGGCGAAGTTGATGGAAGTCTTCGTCGAGGCCGGCCTGCCCGCGGGCGTCGTCAACTACCTGCCTGGCGTCGGCGAGGAGATCGGGCCGACTCTGGCCGAGCATCCCGACGTCGCGCTCGTCGCCTTCACCGGTTCGCGCGGCGTTGGCATGTTGCTCAACCGCCAAACCGCGAATTTGGCGGAAGGCCAATCGCACATCAAACGACTCATCGCGGAACTCGGCGGTAAGAACGCGATTATCATCGACGACGACGCCGACCTCGACGAAGCCGTCAACGGCGTGGTCGCCAGCACGTTCGGCTACCAGGGCCAAAAGTGCTCGGCATGCTCACGAGCCATCGTGCTCGCGCCGCTTTACGATGTCTTTCTCGAACGCCTGATCGAAGCAACCAAGAGCTTGAAGATCGGACCCGCGGAGGACCCCAGTTGTAAGGTCGGCCCTGTCATCGACGACGAATCGCGTCGGCGCATCCTGGCCGCCATCGACAAAGGTAAACAAGAGGCCCGGCTCGCCTATGCCGGTGAACTCGGCTTTCTCTCCAGCGAAGGAACCTACGTCGCGCCGCACATCTTCGCCGATGTGCCGCCGACCGCGGCGATTGCCCTGGAAGAGATTTTCGGCCCGGTGCTGATCGTCATGAAAGCGGTAAATCTTGACGAGTCGTTACGCATCGCCAATGGCACGGCCTACGCGCTGACCGGCGGAGTTTATTCGCGAAGCCCGGACAACATTCGCCGGGTGAAGCGCGAGTTTCGCGTGGGAAATCTCTACATCAACCGCAAGATTACCGGCGCTTTCGTGTCGCGCCAGCCGTTCGGCGGGTTCAAAATGTCCGGCGTCGGTTCCAAGGCGGGCGGACCGGATTACCTGTTGCAATTCATGATTCCGCGCACTATCACGGAAAATACCATGCGGCGCGGCTTCGCGCCGAATATACTGGCTGAGTGAAATTCAAGCCCATGGGTGAGGTACTCCGAACCCCTGGGATAGATCACGCGCGATCCCAGGGGTTCGGAGTACCTCACCCACTGGGCTTGGACCCCGCCAGACATTCCTACCTACCCGATTTCGCTTCTGTCACCTAGGAGACGCTTCATGAAACGCTTTGCTCTGATTCTGCCAATCTTTACGTTCGCATGCGCGAGCCTTGTCTGGGCGCAAACGCCCAGCGAATTCAAGGGCCACGATGGCCTGGTATTCTCCGTCGCGTTCTCCAACGATGGCAAGAGCATGGCCACCGCCAGCTTTGATGGCACGGTCAAAATTTGGGATTACGCCAACGGCAAAGAACTGCAAGTCCTCAAAGGCCACACGGGACCGGTTTACGGCGTCGCCTTTAACAATGACGGCACGATCGTCGCTACCGGCGGGCAGGACAAGTCGATCAAGATTTGGAATCCCAAAGACGGCAAAATGTCAAACGAACTCAAAGGCCACACCGACATCGTCGGCGCGCTGGTCTTCAGCCCCGATGGCAAGACGCTCGCCTCCGCCGGCGCCGACAAAGCCGTAAAAATCTGGGATGTCGCCGGCGGCAAGGAACTCAAGTCCTTCGCGACCCACAAAGAATCGGTCTATAGCGTCGCCTTCAACAAAGACGGTTCGCAACTCGTCTCCTGCGGCAACGACGGTCTCATCAAAATCTACGACGTCAAAGGCCTGACCGAAGCCAAGACCTTTATGGTCGATCTGCCAAAGAAAATTGTCGAAGAGAAGAAGGAAGAGAAAAAGGAAGAAAAGAAAGAGGAGAAGAAAGATAAGAAGGATGTCAAGAAAAAAGACCCAGGCAAGAAGGAAGAACCGAAGGAACTGCGCGACGCCTTCACCGTCGTCGCCTTCACGCCCGATGGCAAACAGGTGCTCTCCGTCGGCCACGACAAATACCTCCGCTATTGGAATATCGCCGACGGCAAAGAAGCCAAAAAGATCGGCCCGACGCCCGATTATCTCTTCGGCCTATCCGTCTCCAAAGACGGCAAACATGTCGCCACCGCAGGTTACGGCGGCAGCCTGCGCGTTTATGAATTAGACAGCAGCGGCAAGGAAGTGCTAAGCACCCACCAAAAGGGCTGGATCACCTACTGCGTCACCTTCGCACCCGATGGCAAGAGCGTCATCACCGGCCATGAAAAAGCCAGCAAGGGCGTCGCACGGGTAACGGCGATTGGAAAGTAATAAAGCTATCAGCTATCAGCCGTCAGCTATCAGCAAGGCAATTGCCGTGCATGATAGCTGGCGGCTTGCACTTCATGTCGCTACTGACAGTAGGCAGTTTTCCTTCGGAGGCTGAAGCGTAAGCGAGGCATTCAGGTTGCCTCGCTTACGCTTCAGCCTCCGAAATTACACAGCGCAGTGTTCCGCATGGCTGAAAGCTGAAGGCTGATAGCTGACAGCTTGTATTTTGGAGGTTCACGATGCTCGGCTTCGCCATTGTCGGTTGTGGAATGATCGCCCGGTTTCACGCCCGAGCGCTGGCGGATGTTCCGGGCACGAAGGTGACTGCGCTGGTGAGCCGCAGCGCGGACAGCGCCGTCAAGATGAAGGATGAGCTAAAGCTCGATTGCGCAATCGAGACCGACCTGGCGAAAGCACTGCGCCGGCCTGATGTCGATGTCGTCATCATCACGACGCCGTCCGGCGCCCACATGGAACCCGCCGTCGCCGCAGCCGATGCGAAGAAGCATGTCGTCGTCGAAAAGCCGTTGGAGATTTCGCTCGACCGGTGCGACCGCATCATCGATGCCTGCGTTCGCAACAAGGTACAGCTCTGCACCATCTTCCCGTCGCGGTTCGGCGACGCCAACATCGAATTGAAGAAAGCCGTCACGCAGGGCCGATTCGGCAGGCTGACGCTCGGCGAAACCACCTGCAAATGGTGGCGCGAGCAATCGTACTACGATCTCGGCGGCTGGAAAGGCACGCAAGCCCTCGACGGCGGCGGAGCGCTGATGAACCAGGCGATCCACAACGTCGACCTTCTCCTCTGGATGATGGGCGACGTCGCCCAGATCATGGGCTTCACGGCGATGCTCGCACACGAACGCATCGAAGTCGAAGACACCGCCGTCGCGTGTATCCGCTTCAAAAGCGGCGCGCTGGGCGTCATCCAGGCGACGACAAGCATTTGGCCTGGCCTGCCGAAAACCATCGCCGTGCATGGCGACCAGGGCAGCGCGGTCATCGAGCAAGACGACCTGTTGCGTTGGGATTTCAAAACGAGCAAATCGGAAGACGACGCCCTCCGCCAGCGTTTCGCGCAAAAGGTCGGCGCATCGGGCGGATCGAGCAACCCCGCCGCCATATCGCACACCGGCCACGCCCGGCAGCTTGCCGACTTCGTCGAAGCGATTACGAGAAATCGTCCGCCGCTCGTCGATGGCCGCGAGGGCCGCAGAGCGGTCGAGGTGATCCTGGGTATTTATGCGTCAATGCGCGAAGGGAAGGCGGTAGCGATTTGTGGATAATTTTTCTCAACGGACATTGCAGTACGAATTGTGACGCCACCGACAAAAGTACGAGCCGGAAGCGTAAGCGACGGATTTCTCCAGTCCGTCGCTTACGCTTCCGGCTCGTAAAGTGACTTTTGTCGGTCGCGTCAATTGTGCCTCATGATATGATGTTTTAATAGGGAGGGATAATCATGGTTGCAACCGTCGAGCAAATCGTTCAAGCAGCATTGGCTTTACCTGTCAGAGATCGCGAACGGGTGATTGAGGAACTGGCGTCGTCATGTGCGACGAATGAAATGGAGCCGCTGAGTGCCGAGTGGCATGCGAAAATCCAACGTCGTTCAGCAGAGATCGATGCCGGAACGGTGACGTGCATTCCTTGGGCAGAAGTTCAGGCTGGCCTGCGAAAGGGAGAATAGCCCGTGTCGCGGATTGAATTTCACCCAGCCGCAAATTTCGACGCTCATGAAGCGGTCATGTGGTACCAGAAGCGTAGCCGGCGTGCCGCTGGTGGATTTGAGCGTGCATTATCGAATGCCATCAAGCGCATTTCAGCCGACCCTAGGTCGTTCCCATTGCTTGACGACGTTCACCGTTTTTGCATTCTGAAAAAGTACCCGTACTACGTCGTATTCCGGCTCATCGCGGACGCGATCATCGTCGTCGCGGTCGCGCACGCCCATCGCGCGGATTATTGGCATGAACGCGAATAGGTTCGTCGCTTCGCGGCAGCGATGCGCGTCTTCGGTTCCGTTGGGGTAATGCCATCGGGAAGATAGACATTCCAGCGGCGTTCGCGCCCATCGATCGACATAGAGATTTCAGCCGTA
Organism: Gemmataceae bacterium; assembly: GCA_009697105.1. GTDB lineage: Bacteria > Planctomycetota > Planctomycetia > Gemmatales > Gemmataceae > SIAQ01. Next base: position 6,546 of record SIAQ01000132.1, read on the forward strand.
GCCGGATCGTGTTCAACAGGCTTGTCCAATATCATGAAACCAATGCCAAGCTGAGCAATCGGCAGCACAAATCCATTCACCGAAAGGCTCATGCGAACCTCGGAAGAATGACCGGTGGTAATAGCAGGTGCGTCCATGAGTTGGAAAACCGAGTTATTGGAAAGAGCGTTTTCCTACGCCAACCAATACGACATGGTCGTTGTCGAGGAACTGGATTTCGGAGTTCATGGCGCGGACAAGCCGCAACAAATACAGAATCACGAAAGTACGAAGGGAAGGCATAACCATTCACGACGAGTCACAAACCAAAGCACTTCTCGATAAGGAAAGCAGGAAGGCAGGGAAAAAAGGGCTGATTCAATTCTTGCTTTCCTGTCTTCCTTATCGTCCCTGCATTTTCCGGTGGTGCGGTGTACAGTTGGGCAAGTCACTTGGGTTGGGTTTCTCTTTCGTGCTTCGCATCCTGAATGTGTGCAAAGTGAAATCTGTGCGGCTCGCAAAGATTTTTTTGGATTAGGTGACATGATATCGTATTCGTGGCGGAAGGCCAAGCCAAGTGGCCAGAATCGCAAGCGATTTTACGTATTCTGGAAACATACGGCATCTTCGTCGTCGACGTGAATCCGAACAACATCGCGGTGCATGCGCTGCTGCCGATAGTGAAATTCTCATAGGAATCCCCGAAATGATGTGGCTTTTCTCCAATCGTACGCAAATCATCATTGCACTTGTCCTGTGTGCTGCCGGCACGTTGGCGTCGTGGTGGTTTTTTACGTCACATCAACATCGCTGGCACATCTGGCTTGGGCATTGGCTGCTCGTTGTCAACCTCGTCGCGTTTGTTTACTACGGCGCGGATAAATTCTTCGCTCGTTGGCAGTGGTTTCGTATATCGGAATTGGCCCTGCACACGCTCGGCGCCGTCGGCGGGAGCCCGTCGGCGATGCTGGCGATGTGGCTGTTCCGCCACAAAACCATCAAGGGGTCATTTCGTATCCTCTTTGGGGGCATCGTGATCGCGCAAATTGCAATTTCCGTCTATATTGCAAAGTTGCTTTGGTGGAGTTGAGTTTGTACAATGAAAACTCCCATAGCCTCAGGGATTTGCGCAGAAAATCTCTGGGATGATGCCGAAGAATCCCGGCGGTTCACTGCGCTCGCCGTCGGGGTCGCGATTATTCCAAGAAAGTGACGGAAACATGGCAGTACCGAAAAGGCGTGTGTCGAGAGCTCGCCAGGGCAAACGACGAAGCCATCAACATCACAAAGTCCAACAAAACACCTACTGCTCGCGCTGTGGCGAAGCAAATCGCCCGCATTTCGTGTGCTGGAATTGCGGTTGGCAGAACTCGCAGGCGCGGGAAGCAGTGCTCATCGAAGAAACGCAGGAGAGCTAACCCATGCGAATCGCGCTCGATGCGATGGGTGGCGACTACGCGCCCACGCCGATCGTGCAGGGTGCCGTCCAAGCGTTGCGTTGTGATGCCGATATGCTCGTCGTCCTCGTCGGTGATCAGGCCCAGATAGAGCCAATCCTCGCGAATGCGGGTGCCGGCGATGTGCGCAATCGCATTGAGATTTCGCACGCCTCGCAGATTATTTCGATGGAAGAATCGCCCGCGATGGCGTTTCGTAAAAAGCCCGACAATTCCATCAGCCGATGCTGGCAGCTGTTAGCGCAGCGCAAAGTCGATGCCATCGTCGGCGCGGGTAACACCGGTGCGATGGTCGCCGGCGGGTTTCTGCTGCGCCTCTTTCTCAAAGGCGTCAAACGGCCCGGCATCGCCGCGCTTATGCCTACCCAAAACGGCCTGTCCGTCCTGCTCGATGTCGGTGCGAATGTCCACCCGAAACCCGAACATCTCTATCAATACGGCGTGATGGGCAATATCTTTGCCAAGCATATCCTCAAAATCGACAAGCCAAAAATCGGCCTGCTCAATGTCGGCTCGGAAGAAGACAAGGGCAACGAACTCGCCAAGGTCACACAAGAACTTTTTAGAAACAGCCCGCTCAAGGATCAGTTCATCGGCAATGTCGAAGGCCGGGATATTAACAGAGGCGTCTGTGAAGTTATCGTCACCGATGGTTTCGTCGGCAACGTGGTACTGAAGGTCTGCGAAGGCGTTTTTGATTTTGTCATGAAAGCCGTTGCCAAGGAAGTAATGAGCACGCTGAAAACCGAAATCCCGCTCGCCCAGCTGGCGTTGCAGAATATCCTCAAACGCTACGACTACCACGAGCTCGGCGGCGCTCCGCTCCTGGGCGTCGACGGCATCTGCATGATTTGTCATGGAAGTTCCAAAGAACGCGCCATCGAAAATGCGCTAAACGTCGCCGCCAAGCACGCCCGCGCTGGCCTTAACGAACTGATCGTCAAGGAACTCGCTGCCCGTGCTCCCGCTGCAGCGGAGTAAGTCGCCGATCTTGTTTAGCCGCTCGCCTTCGGCGAGCGCGGCCTTCGCGTTGTACGGCACCTGTTCACGCTCGCCAAAGGCGAGCGGCAAATCGAAAACGCACCCCCACATCCGCACGGAGGATTCGTCAATGCCGAAGATCGCATTCCTATTCCCGGGCCAAGGCGCACAATTCGTCGGCATGGCCCAGCAACTCTGCGACACGTTGCCTGCCGCCAAACGGCTGTTCGATGAAGCGACCTCAATCCTCGGCTACGACCTACTCGATGTCTGCGTGAAAGGCCCGAAGGAACGCCTCGACAGCACTGCCGTCAGTCAGCCTGCTATTTACGTCGCCAGCCTGGCGACTCTCGAAAGCCTGCGTGCCACCCAACCCGCATTGGAAGCCGACTGTATCGCCACGGCGGGCCTGAGTCTCGGCGAATACACCGCGCTCGCTTTTGCCGGCGCCTTCACTTTCGAGGACGGCTTACGCCTCGTCAAAACCCGCGGCGAGGCGATGCAGGCCGCCGCCGATGCGACTTCCAGCGGCATGGTCAGCGTACTCGGCGTCGACCTCGTGAAGTTGGAAGAACTGTGTGCCAAGGCCAGCGCCGTCGGCATGGTGCGCATTGCAAACCATCTCTGTCCAGGTAATATCGTCGTCTCGGGAACCAAGGCTGCATGCGACGAAGTCGAACGGCTCGCACCGGACTTCGGTGCGATGAAGACGATCCGCCTCGCCGTCGCCGGGGCGTTCCACACCGACATCATGAAACCCGCCGACCAAACTCTCGCGGCTGCGCTTGAGAAAACCACGCTGCAAACGTCCCGCCTGCCCGTCTGGTCCAACGTCGACGCCAAGCCACACACCGACCCCGCCGAAATCCGCGCCTTGCTCGTGCGTCAAGTCCTTCAACCTGTGCAATGGGAATCCACCATGCGCGGCCTACTCGCCGTGGGCATCGACAAGTTCTGCGAACTCGGCCCGCAACGTGTTCTCGCCGGGCTGCTCAAACGCGTCGAACGCAAGATGGAATGCGTCAACGTGCAGGCGTGATGGCTTCGCTATTTGGCGAGGGCGAGTAGAAATCTTGGGCAAATATCGAAATAATGGTTGACAAAGGCTCCTCGCCGTGTTTATAACCAGCACAAGTCATAGCTTCCCCCCTCACGCAGTGGAGACGGCCTATGCTCTCCGCCCCCCATTGTTACACGATTTTGCCGCCTGTTCGGGATTGGTAGCAAACGCAAGTCAGTACGCCTCGTAGTGCGTCGCACGTTGTTGCGAGTCGAGGAACTCGAAAAGATCGATTTGATGACCGTGCCTCCCGTGATTGGAAGCGTCGTGTTCGACCATGCAACGGTATATACGGATGATTACCTAATGGCGCAAGTCCAGAACGCGACCGATGCCGGACGCCGTACGTGTTGACCGTGACGGTAACCGACGGGCCATCGACTGCGAGCAAGACGTTTAACTGGGTCGTGAAGCAGCTGTTCGTCAACGACCCGGGCGACCAGTTCAGCCTAGATGAAGACACGCCGAGCGTGGCAGGACCACGACCGAAATGTTCGTTTGCTTCTACTCGCCCAGAATCCCGGCTGGCAGGAAATTCTTGGCAATTATCCGCCCTCCAAACCGCTATTGTGATTTCCACGCCAGGTAAACTGTTCCGGGGTTCAGATTAGAATTAGGCGAGCCAAGGTGCGTATGCGGCGGGTTGAACACGCAATTAGTCAAATCACTCTGTCGCATATGCGAATTCGCTCGCCGATGTCACATTTCTGCCCGCGTGGAAAATAGATCTTTTGCTCAATCTAAATCTAGAAATTCTCGCACAACCGGAGAAAACCGATGCGCACTCGAATGGAATCGATGACAACTGCGATTATGGCGATCGGGGTTGTTTTTTGCAGTATGGGAATGTCATCCGCTCCTATCGTGCAGGCGGAGGCGAAGGAAGCGGAGGCAATTGTCAAGGCGGGGAAACCCGTACGCGGGTATGTGTTCAAGGACGACGAAGGCCACGTAATATCCATCTACCTTCACTACTACTCAGATGAAAAAATCGAATCGATCGACTTCAGCGTGTTTACGCGATTGGAGTCGATAACTTTCTTTTCCGGCAAAATGACCAGTCGCTCTCTCTCATCTTCGTAAGCTACCGAAGGGACTAAAGACCCTTAGCTTTAGAAATTCCCTCATCGACGATCGCGAACTCTCCGCATTATTGAAGCCGCTGCCATCGCTTTTTCAGTTGACTTTGCTGGGAGTGCCCATTTCCGACAAGACGCTTGCCAGGATAGGAAGCCATGAAGAACTGAGTTATCTCGATTTGTCCGGCACAAATACGAACGACGGTGGCCTTAGACACTTGGCGAATATGGAAAAGCTGTTGGCCTTGAATTTGTCCAGAACAAAAATATCCGATGCTGGCATGCGAGAGATAGCAAAGATAAGCGAGTTGCGATTCCTTTCGATAGACAATAATGCAGTGTCTGATGCAGGAATCGAAGAACTAGCGGTACTTGAGAGTCTGCTAACGTTGAAGGTCGAAATGACCAAGGTTACCGACCGAGGAAAAGAGACCTTAAAGAAATTGCGCCCGGAACTTGAGTTCCGGTGACAAAAGCGCCGGCGGCGAGGCGGAAGGAAAGAAAAAGTGTCATGAGTCTATGTAGGTTAAGTTTTCTCCAACGATTTCCCGGACCGCCGTTAGTCTGGTAGTTCCATTTCGATTCTCAGGCAAGAATCACCCCACCCACGGCGCGGCTTGTTTCGCGAAGAACGCACGTAACCCCGCCTGGCATTCCTCCGTCAAGCGTGGCGCTGCGCTGGCGCGGGCGGCATCCTCGATCGACGTAGCTTGCCGGGAGAATTGGTGCAAGTGCTCCTTGGTTTTGGCCAGTGCGTTCGGGCCGCCCGCGGCGCATTCTTTGGCAAGCGCCTGGGCGCGGTTGAGCAGATCGTCCGCCTCGACGACATCGTTGATGAGTCCGGCGCGGACGGCCTCGCTGGCGTCGATCAGCACTCCTGTTAGTAATAGAAATCGCGCCATCCGTTCGCCGACGTGGCGCATCAGATGGGGCATGACCATCACCGCTACCAGACCGCGACGTACTTCGGGATAGCCGAACTTCGCCTGGGGCACGGCAATTGCCAAGTCGCACACTGTCACCAGGCCTGCGCCGCCCGCCACGGCGGATCCCTGCACGGCGGCGATCGTCGGTTTCGGCAGTGTATAGATCAGGTCGTACAGCTTGGCCAGGCGCAATGCATCATCCCAGATCGGCGAGCTTTCTGGCGACGAGCCCACCTTTGCCGATTCGAGCGAATCTTGCAGCTCAGCCAAATCCATGCCCGCGCAGAAGACCGACCCCGCCGCCGTCAGGATCACGCAGCGTGCCGAGGAGTCTGAGCGTGCCCGCTCAATGGCGACGGTCAATTCGGCGATTAGCGCTCGGCTCAGGGCGTTGCGCTTGTCGGCCCGATTGATCGTAATGATCGCGGCAGATGAAGTGAGTTCGTAGAGAACGATTGCGTTGGCCATGGGGATTTCCCTAGTTGTCGTGTTCGATTCTCACGTTCGCACGGGATGACGCGGGGGCTAAACGGGGAGTTGCCTCGTCATGCGTTCCAGGCCATTTGGGATGTCGATGGGCATCGCGAGCAGCGTTAGCGCCAGCGTTTTGCCCTGGGTGTCGATGCGTAGCGATCGGCTCGCGCCGCCGGCGAGGATGTCGTAGAGCATGAAATTGAGGGCCAGCACGTTCGCAGCCTCAAAGCGCTCAACGCGGCTCGGTTGCATCGGTGCGAAATAACTTGCGACGAGGTCGGCGGAGAGGTTGGCACGCAGCCAAGCGTAGCCGGTGGGTGTGTAGGCGATGACGGCGATATTGGCGTGATTGCCTTTGTCGCCGCTGCGTCCGTGAGCGATCGTGCTCAGCATGATTTTCTCGTTCATGACAACATCTCCACACACGATTGCACCGCCGACTTGGCGATCAAGGCGGGCCAATAGGCGAATACTTCGCGAACTGCCGGTCGACCGGTCGTGTAGCCCGTCACGCCAGGCGGACCGGAGGTAACGAGCGGTGCGAATTCCTTGGCGAATCGCTCGATCTTGGCTTTTTGCTGATCGTGCATCGCGACACGCATCACGACTTCGGGCGGATTGCCTGGCGCGGTGACGATGCCGGGAGCGCAGGCACCGGCGCCGAGGTATTCGATGTTGCTGCGGTCGAACGTGCAGCCGATGCGTTGGAGTAGAGCCGCGCCAGCGCGTTTTGCTTTGGCGACGGCGTCAGGCCCGGCAATGACGAGCGTGCCGCTCGCGCTGTAGCCATCGCGATAGGCGATGGAGACTTTGTAGGTGTCGGTCGCCGGCTTGCCTTTTGCTGACTGCACGCGCATCGTGCGAGTGTTCACGTGTTCCAGCGAGACACTCGTGAAGTCAGCGACAACATCGGGCGTCAGATATCGCGCGGGATCGCCGACTTCGTAGAGCAGTTGCTCGATGAGCGTCTCGCGGTTAACGCCAGGCCCGGCGTCCGAGGTGATGGTGAAGCTGCCGTCGGGGGCGATGTCGGTATAGGGATATCCGATATCCGAATAATCCTGTACATCGCGCCAGTTGCACCACAGCCCGCCGCAGACTTGCGCGCCGCATTCGATGAGATGCCCGGCCACGCTCGCGCCGCATAGGCGATCCCAATCGCTCCAATCCCAGCCAAACGCATACGCCGCCGGCCCGACGGTTAATGAAGCGTCCGCGACGCGGCCCGTAATGACGATGCTAGCTCCGCTCGCAAGCGCCTTGGCGATCGGCTGGGCGCCGAGGTACGCGTTCGCGCTGACGACTCGCTGGCGAATGGATGCGAGATCGGCGCCGGTGTCGAGGTTCGTCAGCGGATGCAGTTTGAGAAGAGTGTCGAGTTGAGGCAGAAGGTCGTCGCCCGAAACGACGGCGATTTTCTTGATCAGACCGGCCTTGTCGAGGATCGCCTTCGCCTTGCGAGCGCAACTCAGGGGATTCATGCCGCCCGCGTTCGTGATGATTTTGAGGTCCGGCTGTTTGGTGAGAATTGACGTGAGGCGTTCGAGCATGTCAAGAAAATCGCCCGCGTAACCGGCCTCGGGATCGCGCTGTTTTTGCAGGGCGAGGATCGACATCGTCAGTTCGGCCAAGTATTCGAGCGTGAGGTAGTCGAGCCTGCCACGTTCCGCAAGACGAATCGGCGCGTCGATACTATCGCCCCAGAACCCGCAGGCGTTGCCGATGCGTAGGGTGGACATGGTATTGTTCCGTGATTCCACGTTTAGTCGCTCGCCTTTGGCGAGCGCGGACGTGGCGCTGTGCGTGCATTTGAAAAACGCCGCGTCCGCGCTCGCCGAAGGCGAGCGGCTAAACGAAATTCTACACCACCCGACAGAACACCGCTTTCAGGTATCGGCTCTCCGGTACGTGGACGAGGTACGGATGGTCCGCGCTGGCTCCAGTGATTTTCAGGATTTGCAGGGTTCGCCCGGCTTGCCAGGCGGAGCGGCGTAAGGTTTCCAGGTACATCTCTTCGCTGACCAGGCCGGTGCAAGAGCAAGTCAGGAAAATGCCGCCGGGGGCGACAGCTTGCATGGCGAGTTTGTTCATGTCGAAGTATTTCTTCAGCGCGAAGTCGATCTCCTCGCGATCGCGCGTTTGCTTCGACGGATCAAGCACGACGACATCGAAGCGTTGGCCCGACGGCAGCGTGTCGCGCAGCCAGGTGAAGAGATCGCCTTGCACGAAACGGATGCGGGTCTGGTTGAGTTTGGCGTTTTGCTTGGCCATTGCGATCACGTCCTCGTCGAGATCGACGCCGACGACATCCTCGGCCTGGCCCAGCGCCTTGGCGTACACCGAGAACCCGCCGGTGTTGCAGCACAGATCGAGCACGCGCTTGCCCTGGCAGAAGCTTGCGAAAAGCTTGCGGTTGTCGCGCTGGTCGACGAAAAAGCCGGTCTTATGCTTGCTGCCCGGTGCGACGCGAAACCGCATACCGTGCTCGGTGATGACACCCGGCGCCGGCGGTTCCGGCGTGTGGCAGTCGAACGACTCCTGCTTTTGTACATGTTCCTCGGCGAACCAATAAAACGCGCTTTCGGGGAAATGGACCGCCAGGATGTCCATAATGGTTTGGCGCAGTCGGAACATTCCGGCGGAGAAGAACTCAACGACGATCATCGAACCGAAGCGATCGACGACAAGTCCGCTCAGGCCATCGCCCTCGGAATGGACCAGTCGGTAGGCGTTGGTGACATCGTCGAGTTTGAGCAGATGACGACGCAGTTCGATGGCGTGGGTGAGTTTTCGCTGGAAATAATCGACATCGATCTGTTCGTTTTTATCGGAAGTCAGAACACGCAACGTGATGCGGGAATGCCCGTTATAGAAGCCACGCCCGACCCAGGTATTGTCTCGATCGATGATGTCAACAATGCTGCCGGGCGGCAGACGCTCGGCAGGTTTTTCGGTCATTTTCTGGTAAATCCACGGATGGGACGACCGGCGAACGATTTTGAGTTTGACTTGCGGAAGGATAGCGGTCATTATAGGTCACTCGGGGATCGAAATTTTTCCTTGCTAGTAGTGTCGTGGACTTCATAAGATTTTCTTAACAAGTCGCAATCGAATTGGCCCATTGATTCGTCTTATGTAAACAGAATGCTATTTCCAAGTTCTCAGGGAGTTTATCGATGCATAAGTGGTTTGTTGGTTTGGCGTTGGCAAGCGTATGTGGCCTGATTCAGGTCGATTCGGTTCAGGCATTGCGAGTCGCGATGCCTAGTATAGCCGTTGGGCCGCAACGATTGGCGGATGCTGACGCTGTCATCGTCGGCCGAGTCATCGCGCTGGAGCCGATGGATGTCAAGGCAGATGGCATTATTCCGGGCCAAGGGAAGATTGCCTATCGCATCGCCGTCGTGCAAGTGACTGATGCCGTGCGCGGCGTTAAGAAAGACGTACAAACGATCCGCGTCGGCTTCATCGTAGCTGGCAACACAGCACCGGGCGTCGGTGGTATCAACGGAGGCGTCGGTGGCGTGGTCATTGGTGGCGGTATTCAGATTCAGATTCTGCCCGCGGTTCAGCCGGCCATTCAGCCTTTGCCCCCGCAAATCGGTGGTGGTCGTCGGCCGTTCCCGGGCTTCGGCGGCGGCATCCAACTCCAGGTCGGCCAGGACGGCATGTTCCTCCTTGCCAAGCACAAAACCGAAAACTTTTTCGTCGCCACGAATTTCAACACGTTCGTCACTCGCGAAAACAATCCGAACTTCGACAATGAAGTCAAAGCCGCCAAGGCGATGGCCAAGGTGCTCGACAACCCGATCGCCGCGCTGAAGTCGAACGATCGCGAAGACCGCTACATGGCCGCCGCCGTCCTAATTCAGAAATACCGCATGCCGATCAATCCGACCGGCATGGCGATGAAGCAAGTCGCGATCGACGCCGCCGAAAGCAAGCTGATTCTCAACGGCCTTCAGGGCGCCGACTGGAAATTGACCACCAGCAATCGCAGCGTCCCGAACGCTTTCGAGTTGTTCAACAACCTTGGTCTCTCAGCGCAAGACGGTTACACGGGTGATTTCCGCTCCCAGCAAACCACCGTGTCGGCGATGCAAGCATGGCTTGACAAGAATGCGGAGAAATATGTCATCAAGAAGTTCGTCGTTGATCCGAACGCCAAGGCGCCGGTCATTCAGCCGGGCGTGATCCAACCGCGTCCGGGTGTGCGTCCGCTGCCGATCAAGATTCGGGGCAAAGTGCAGATACTGCCCGCGCCCGTGCCGCAACGAGTGCCGGCTCAGCTCGAAAACATCGTGCCGGTGGACCGGGTTGTGCCCGTTCCCGCCCCTGCGCCGATTCGCCGCGACTAACGGCATTCATTCTGTCTGATCCGAGCCTGAGTGCCAGCGAACGGCATTGCGAGGCCCTTCGCTGGCACTCAGGCTCGGATCAGACAATTCAGCCCATGTATTACGCAAGCCTCAGTCATCGCGACTGGGGCTTGTTTCGTTTACCCGTAACCTTTTTCCGTCGGAGGCTGAAGCGTAAGCGAGGCATTCAGGCCGCCTCGCTTACGCTTCAGCCTCGGAAACGGACTTTTGTCGGCGGCGTCAACCTTGGGGCCCTAAGTGAGAGTTCTGAATATCGACACAAGCCCAGAGGTGAGGTACTCCGAACCTTTGGGCTTCGCCGCTAGAGCCCAATGGTTCGGAGTACCTCGCCCTTGGGCTAACATTACCCTTATTACGCAATCACCCGCTTGGTTATCAAACTGATGCGACATACCGTTTCTCCAGCTCTCGCAACAAGGTTCCGCGCTTCTTCGTCGAACGCGCCGTTCGCATCACTTTGCGGCAATGGATCGCTTCTATCTGACTCGTTGGAGCGGTGGCGTTT
>SIAQ01000001.1 GCA_009697105.1 Gemmataceae bacterium
GTCAGACGGCAGCGATCCGGCGCCGAAAGGTGATGCGAACGGCGCGATCGACGACGATACGCGAAAGCTTATTACGAGATCTCGAAAAACGGTACGCGGCTTCATCCTAACCTGCAAACGGGCGATTCTAGCAACGTAGCGGGTCATTGAAAATTAAAGCGGCTCTATCCCAAAATTTAGTCTGGACAGGGCACTAGGTTGATCGCTCGTAGCTGTCCACTCGCAATCCAGCCGAGTACCTTGTGGACGTTACAGGCGAGCAGCTTGGCGATGACGGGGGGAGTCGATGCACGGTCAATCGGCATGGTGCACCGCCTTTGCCGTCGTGTTTGTGGGTCGGTGGGGGATGGCGGACGCCAAGGCGAGCAGTTGCTCGTAGGCTTTGCGGAGTCGGTCGGCAGTCGCGAGATGCTCTCTCAGGTCGATCAGTAGTTGCAGATTCGCTTGATGTATTTTCGGGTCGCTCATGGTCTCGGCTCCTTTTCCCTATGGCCGAAACGTAACCAACCGCGTAACCGAAAAACGAAAAAAGCCGGTTTCCTCAGGGAAAACCGGCTGAAAATATTTTTTGTCGCGTAACGGATGCGTAACCAGTTACGCGGTTATCGGCGAGGAAGTTTCTTCTTGTGATCGCCGGTTGCAGTCCATCTTTCACGGCGTCAAGCCAACCGGCTGGCAAAGGCTCAGGGTCGGGGACGTGCGCCCAAAACGTCAAGTCCCTTAGCTTTTTTACCACGACGTAAAGGGCATGGGCGATGTTGATTTTGTGCATGCCGTGCGGTTCGTGGCTTTCATCGTCAAGCTTGGCTCTTGCGGTATCGAGTTCGTCACGCATGCGGTCAATCTTCTCGACAAGCTGCCGCCACGACTCTATTGGCCATTCGTTCACGGGGATGGTTGATAGTGGCTTGCTCATTTCGCACCGACTTTCGTCGTTGTCGGCGTGCTAAACAGCCATCGGTGGACGTGGTCGCTTACTGCGAGCAGGCGGTCGTCGCTGATGCGTTCGCGGTAGACTGATGACATGGCGCTATCTGCATGTCCCATGATGCAATCGACCTCGATTTGGTCGCGGCTATCGCTGCCGATGGTTGCGAATGTGTGCCGTAGGGAGTAGGACGAGCGATCCATGATCTTGAGGCGGTCGGTTAGCTTCTTCATCTCATGACCTAGCGTCCGCGAAGAAACATCCGTTGACCATCCCGCACCACGAACCGTTAAGAATACTAAACCGGCATCGGCTTCGTTCTTCACTTCCGGTCTGCGTGCCAACCACTCACGCAGGGACGCAATCGTTTCCGCCCAGAGTGGACAACGGCGGCTGATGCCGGTCTTACCTCTGGCGAAATTGATCCATCCGCCTTCCAGGTCAAGAGCGGACAACGGCAATGAGCCAATGTCCGAATTCCCGAACGCGCAGTTTGCGCCCAGCAAGATCATCGTGCGTAAGGGTTGGGATGCCGCCTCGATCATCGTGCGGAGTTCGGCAGCCTCGAACATATTCGATCCTTGTGCCGCCCTGTGCAGACACATGACCTTTGCCGACGGACGGGCGAACCCTTCTCCGAATCGGATCGGCTTATCGATGATGCCGTTCTTCCAGGCGTAGTTGAAGATTACCTTCGCCCGATTGATCTCGGACGCCAGGCGAGCCGGTCCCCATGTCTCCGCCCATTTCGACCGCAACCGCTCGAAGTCTTCCGCGAGAATATCCGAGAGCAACCGATCCTTCCCCAGAAACGCGATGACGTTTTCGGCAATGTCATGGTAAGCCTTGAATGTGTGCGGGGAGAGTTCGCCTGAATTCTGTAGCGTCTTCTTTGTGGTCAAGAATCGATTGATAAGTTCTCGACGTATGGGGCCCCTAAGACTTGAGGCATGCATGCATCCTTAGATTAGGTCGTCTTTGTCGCATATTCATTTGTTCAGTTCGGCTTGTGGATCGGGCCAGATGCCAAAGAAGAATTGCTTCCCGTGTACCTTTTTGCACTATTGGCCGTTTTGGTGGGGGAACAGCGGGAAATCTGGATGCGGTTTTTTTGGCTTAGTGGACTTGCTGGAAGGCAAAGAACGTGTAGAATCACTTAACGTCATGGCGTTGTCTCCCTGATAAGTGGTAACGTCGGTGACACCCGGCCTCATGCTTCAACATGAGGCTATTTTTCTTGATCGGGTGTCGTAACGGGTGTCGTTATGATATTCACGAAAAAGAAAAATGTCAAGTTCGCAAGGTAAAAACCTTGATTTGCGCTCGTAGCTCAGCTGGTAGAGCACGGCACTTTTAATGCTGGGGTCTTGGGTTCGATTCCCAACGAGCGCACTTTTCCACACCTTATCTTGTAACCGTTTTTCGCCTATTCCTCGGCTACAAAACGAAACCTCCTGACATATTGGGGGTTTCATATGTACAGCGGAGATGAGCAGAAGAAGCGTACAGTTTTTGAGCCGTCTACCGAGGAAATGGCCCCGTGAAAGAACGTTTGTCCATGGGAATTCGCGTTTTCTCAACGCTTCTAGCGTTGCTGGTAGTTTGCGGCCCGTTCGTGAATGGACAGGAAAAAGCGAAGAACGACCTCGGACCCGCGCAATCCATCCAAATCAATGCCCAGGGCAAATCAACCGTCACAACGCTATCCGGACGCGATAGCGGCTTGCAACTCCTCGTCACCGCTAAGTACGCCAACGGCTCCGAACGCGATCTCTCCCGCTCGACGAAATACGAAGCCGCGCCACCGGACATCGTCAACGTTGACGCCACGGGCTACGTGACCTCCCTGCGCGATGGCAAAGCAACGATCATCGCAACCGTTGGCAACTCCAAACAGGCAATCGATATCAACGTCACGAACGTCGCCGTCGATGTGCCGCTCAACTTCGCCAACGACATCGTGCCGATCTTCACACGCTTCGGATGCAACTCCGGCGGATGCCATGGCAAATCGGGCGGGCAGAACGGATTCCAACTCTCGCTACTCGGGTTTGAGCCGCAAGAAGACTACGAATTTCTTGTCAAAGAATCGCGTGGCCGACGGCTGTCCGTCGGCGTGCCAGAGATGAGTCTGCTGCTGACGAAGTCGTCCGGCCGGATGCCTCACGGCGGCGGGATCAAGCTGCGACCCGAATCGCCGCATTATCGCATGCTACATCGCTGGATCGAGCAGGCCGCTCCGTATGGCGATCCGAAAGACGTCCAGGTAACGCGCATCGAAGTGTTCCCGCGCGACCGCACGCTCACCCAAAAAAGCGAACAACAGCTTCAAGTGATCGCCCACTACACCGATGGCACGACGCGCGACGTGACTCGGCTCACGCAGTTTGAATCAAACCACGCCGAGACGGCCAGCGTTTCCGAAATGGGCCTGGTGACGACGTATGACCTCACCGGCTCGGCTGCGATCATGACGCGCTACCTCACGCATGTCGATGTGTTCCGCGCGACGATCCCGCTCGGCGCCACCGTGGCGAACCTGCCGGCTGCCAAGAACTTCATCGACGAAGCGGTGTTCAAGCAATGGAAGAAGCTCGGCCTGCCGCCGTCGGAGATATGCGACGACAGCACGTTTCTCCGCCGCGTGACGCTCGACCTGGCGGGCCGTCTGCCGACGCTGGACGAAACCACCGGCTTCTTGACCGACAAAGCTGCTGATCGCCGCGAGAAACTCGTGGACCGACTCTTGGTAAGTCCCGATTACGCTGACCTATTCGCGAACAAATGGAATGCGGTGCTACGGAACAAGCGTGAGAGCCTGCGGGAAGACATCAAGCCGACCCTGGCGTTTCATGGCTGGATACGCGATAGTCTGCGCGACAACAAACCGTTCGACGTGTTCGTGCGTGAGATCATCACGGCGACCGGCGAAGAGATCGCCACGCCGCCCGTAGCGTGGTACCGCGCGGTGCGTGATGTGCCGTCGCAGGTCGAGGATGTTTGTCAGCTGTTTCTGGGCACACGTCTCCAGTGTGCTCGCTGCCATCATCATCCGCTCGAAAAATGGAGTCAGCAAGACTACTACGGCATGGCTGCGTTTTTCTCGCGCATTCAGTACAAGAAGCCCCCTCCGCTGCCGAAGGGCGCAAAGCAACCAAAGGGTGCCGCTAAGCCGTTGACGCATGTGGTACACGATCCGGGCATCGCGAAGTCCGAGAATCCGCGCACGAAGGCAATCGTAAAGCCGACCGCACTCAACGCGAAAACGTTGGACGTGCCCGCCGATGTCGATCCGCGCATCCAGCTGGCTGAGTGGATCACGTCCAAAGACAACACGATGTTTGCGCGGGTACTCGTCAACCGTTACTGGAAGCATTTCCTTGGCCGCGGTTTGACGGAACCGGAGGACGACATCCGCCTGACGAATCCGCCGACCAACCCAGAGTTGCTCGATGGCTTGGCGAACTATTTCGTTGCCGAGAAATTCGATATCAAGAAGCTGGTGCGGGCGATCTGCCTTTCGACGACGTATCAGCTAAGCTCCAGGCCGAACGAATGGAACCGCACCGACAAGCAGAGCTTCTCGCGATTTACACCTCGCCGATTGCCGGCTGAAATCATGTTCGACGCGATCGATACGTTGACGCTGGCGAAGTCCGATTTCCCCGGCATGCCTGCTGGCACACGTGCGATCCAGCTGCCGGACCATGCGTTTGAATCGTACTTCCTCACCGTCTTCGGTCGGCCCGATGCGACCAGTGCGTGCGAATGCGAGCGATCGTCGGATGTCAGTCTGTCGCAGATGCTGCACCTGATGAATTCGTATGAGATGATCGCCAAAGTTAGCGGTGAAGCGCCGAAAGGCCCGCTAGCGAAGGCTACGAACCCGAAAGGCAAGAACCCGCCCGCCGTGACGAAAACCAAGGTGACGCCAGGCCAACGTCTCGGTAAGATTATCAACGACAAGCGATCCGACGAAGAGAAGCTGCGTGAACTCTTCCTGATCGCCTACTCGCGAAACCCTAGCCCCCGCGAGGTGGAGTTGCTAACGTCCCACCTGAAACGCCACGCCACGAACCCCCGTGCCGCCTACGAGGACATCCTTTGGGTCATCGTAAACTCGGAGGAGTTCTTGTTCAATCAGTAATCAGGCCGGAACCCCCAGGAATCGCTTCGCTCATCCTGGGGCTTGAACGAATGACAAATGACCAGTGACTAAGGACGCATTAATGCTTACCATTCAAAGCAAAACCGCCCATCGCGACTGCCAGGGCAACACCCGCCGCGATTTCCTCAAAGCCGGCTTTCTCGGTCTCGGCGGCTTGACGCTGCCCTGGCTGATGGAGCAAAAGGCCTTGGCCTCAAGCTCGAACGGTTTCGTGCGTGACAAGGCCGTCGTGCTCGTGTTCCTCGGCGGCGGTGCGAGCCATATTGAGACGTTCAACCCGAACATGGGCGCCCAGGCCCCCTATTGCAGCGTCAACGGCGAGGTTCGCACCCGCGTCCCCGGCCTGACGCTCGGCGGCACGTTTCCGCGCCTGGCGGAACATGCTCACAATATGGCGGTTGTGCGTTCGTTCCGCCATCCGATCGGCAATCACGATCAGGCTATCAGCCACGTTCTCACGGGCGGGACCGACATCAACGGCCAGGCGATCCTCGGCCATAGCATGGGTGCGATGTACGCCCGGCTACGCGGCACGAATCACGCCGAGACCGGCATGCCGACTTACACGCTGCTCAACCACCCGCATATCGATCCGCAGTATTCGCGCGAACTCCAGCGCGTCGCCACCGGATCGCGTGGCGGTACGCTCGGACCGTCGTTCAATCCGTTCAACCCGACGGGCGGCGGCACGACGCTCGAAAACATGCTGCTCAACACCACGCCCGATCGGCTTACCGACCGCCGTTCGCTATTGCAAGAACTCGACCGCGTCCGCCGCGGCGCCGACAGCCAGGCTGTCCGCGAACGTCTTGGCGAGTACGAACAACAAGCCGTCGATCTCCTCCTTGGCGGCGCGGGCCGGGCGCTCGACCTGTCGCGCGAAGATCGCCGGGTGCTGTCGGCATACGACACCAGCATGTTCATGACGGGCAAACGATCGTTTGACCGCTCACAGATTGGCGAGCAGATGTTGCTCGCGCGTCGGCTCATCGAAGCCGGCGCCGGGTTCATCACCGTGCAAAGTGCCGGATGGGACAACCACGCCGACGGCAACAACCCTGGCATCGTGGACGGCATGGAAATGCTCGGCACGCCGCTCGACAAGGCCTTGTCGGCGTTCCTCACCGACCTCGAAGTGCGCGGCTTGAGCGACAAGGTGCTGACCATCGTCACCGGCGACTTTGGTCGCACGCCTATGATCAACGCTCGCGGCGGCCGCGATCACTGGGCCAGCCTGTGCACGCTCGCACTTTTCGGCGGCGGGCTTCGCATGGGCCAAGTCATCGGCCAATCCGATCGTCAAAACCGTGCCCCGGCCTCGGCACCGATCGGCCCGGGCAACCTGATGTCCACGATCATGCACACGCTATTCGACGTCGGCCAACTGCGCGTCGCCCGCGGGGTACCAAGCACGCTGTCACGTTTGATCGAAGACAATCGGCCCATCGCGGAGTTGTTCTAACGCGATATGCTATGTTCCCATATAGCCCGCCATAAATGGCGGGCTATATGAGGACAGAAACCCCAACCAATTCAATCTTCCATCTGAATAGTCAAATCGTTGTCGCCTGGGCCGACCACGACCTTTTTCTTCAGCACCATCGACCGGACATTTTGATCCTGCGAGCTGGGCGTGATCGTCACCTCATAAGAACCTTCTTCAGCGCCCGGCACTTTGTGCTGGCCTTTGATGGAATATAGCGAAAACGCCCCGTCCGGTTGAATGCCGCTGATGGACGTGACGCCCGGCTTGGTTTCATTGCGAAACTCGATCGTCCCGCCCTCGGTGAACGCTTTGCCGTTCGCCTGGACGACCTTTCCGTCAACCTTGGTCGTGACCGGCGGGGGTTCACGATTCGTCGGCGTGCAGCCAATCAATGAGCACGCCAGGACGACGATGCCAATCGTTGGAAACAAAATCCGCATGATGCCTCACCGGTTTAATTTTGTTGGAAATAATCCCAGAGGTGAGGTACTTCGAACCTCTGGGATCCCAAGGGTTCGGAGTTCCTCACCCTTGGGTTTGGCTTCTCATCTTCACAATTTTAGCGGAGAGCCACTTTATTGCGCACGAAATCGGGCGGATCAATCGATGTTCGGCGTCAGTCCGTCTTGCGGATCGCAGGCCTGGGCCCAGACGGTTGACGGCATAGATCCGGAAAGCAGACGAACGGAAGCGTCGCCCAGGCACACGAGCATGCCAGCCGGGTGCGGAGATTGAGCGCTGGTGCTCACGCATTGCGTCATAGGATTTGGCGCGACTTGAAACATATTACACGTCGTGTAACCGGTTACGGTCGGTTGCTGATTGATATTGTTGACACAGAACACCGGACGCCATGTCAGATTGGAATCCGACCAAAGGCTGGCATACATCGGGTTGGCGCCGAGGCTTCCGCTGGTGCCACACGTTCCGTACCGTTCAGCGAACATGACCGTATTGGAGGTGCCGTCCTGAAAAACCGTTAGTTTGTTGTTTCCCTGTTCGCAGGCCGCCGTGGTCGTGCCCATGGGGTTTCCGAAAATGAAATAGTTGGCGGCATAGTTTCCCACGGCCCATTGGTCGGCGGTGCCAAGTGGAGTTTGACTTCGACCATTCGTGGTGCTCGCGTCAGCGGGGCAGAGGTAGACAACCACGGGCGTTTTGTAAAAGGCTGCGCCGGTGACGAGGGGAATTAGCGTGTTGACATCCATTCCAGAAGCCTCGTAAAGCGATCCTTGGTCGAGATAGGGCAAAAGGAAGCCAAACACGGTAAATCCGGTTACATTATTGTACATTGGGGCGGCGAGGGTAATGGTATTCGTGTACCCTGGAGCGCACATCGGAGGCAGCACCTTGTTCGCATCGTTTATCGAATGCGTAGCCAGGCCGATCTGTTTCAGGTTATTCGTGCACTGCGTTCGTGCCGCGGCCTCGCGGACCTTCTGGACCGCAGGCACCAACAATGAAATAAGTATGGCGATAATTGCGATGACAACAAGTAGTTCGATCAGCGTGAAGCCGGCCCGAGAATTCTGACGTCTCATGGTGCCTCCTGAATTGGAAACAATCGACTAGATAAGAGAGGAATGATATTACTCTAACCGGATCGCCAAAGCTTGTCAATATTGTCGATTCACGGGTCGTCCATTACCGCCGCAGCGGCCTCGCGGCGAACGCCTCCGTCTCCGCTGTCGTCGGCGTCAAGATGCGCCATGACGCACCGCGCTCACGCATGGCATGGAAATCGCGTGGCTCGTAGCGAATCGCAAGATGCGGCGTATCGACGGCTTCCCCGGCGGCCTTCGAGCGCACCGCGGCTTCCAGTGCTCCGGTCGTTAGCAGCGTGCGTTCGACGGGGTACGGCGCCTGCCCGGTCACGAAGAAATGCTGGATGGCATGCGACAGCGCCATGAAGAGACAACGATTCCGCCACGGGCCGACGTCATGGCTCGTCACGCGCGGCTCACGTTCGCCGTCGATTCGACATGCGAAGTTCCAGCGCGTGCCGCTAAAGCCAATCTTCAGAACGACGCCTTTCGTGCCATCCGCATAGCTGACCAGGATGCCCCACGGTTCGATGCCATTGATTGGGCGCATAATGTCCGGCATCGCGTCGCCAAATTCGACGCGCATCGCCGATCGCGCGAGATCGAGCGACCAGCGGCCTTGCTCGGCGGCGTGGAACAACTCGGCGCGCGGCAGAAACTCCACGCGTGTCACGCCGGTCTCACCGCCGCGGCGTGATTCGAGAAACGCTTGCAACACTTCAAGCCCGTGGAAATCGTAAATCTCAAACGGCCCGCCATGGATGCTGACGGCTTCGCGAATCACCGCATTCGCCGGCAGGTTCATCTCCGGGCGTCGTTGCGCCAGCGGCACGCTGCTGCCGGCCATGAACGGGATGCGATGGCGTTGGCAGGTGTCGTACATTTCGCGGGCCCAGTCCCAACGGCACGACAGGTGTTTATCGTTGAAGAGCGGCACGAAGCGATCGCTGTCGCGCATGACTCGCACGATGTCGTCGAACAATCGCTTGCGCGGATATTCACGCACGCCGAAGCGGTCGAGCGGATAATCGCCATGTTCGCCGATGCAGAGCACCGCATCGACGGCGAGACGTTTACCGCCGAGCGTCAGCGCTTCACGGATGGTGTTGAAGCGCGGAATGCGGAATTGCCGGCACATGGCATCGGTGAGATCGGGCCGTGCCGGCGTGGTGGAAATTTGATCGGTGAAGACCGAGACCACATCTACGGGCGGAGTCGTAAGGATGCCGTTGAACAGGTAGGGCGTGAGGAAGTTCTCCATGATGACATGGGCGTGCGAACGATGGTAGTTCATCGTGTAGATGACGCCGACACGTGGCCGACGTTGTTGTTTTGCAAACAATGGCGCGGCGAGCAATGGCATCGCGACGACAGAGCTTAGTATTTGCCGGCGGGTATGGATCATCGTGCAGTTCCCATGTTAAAAAAAAAATGCACTAACCACAGAGGCACAGAGAAAATGCAAGGGAAACAATCTGGAAAATGTCCCGAATCAGTGTTCTTTCGCATTCCTGAATTTGCATTTCCTCTGTGTCCTCTGTGCCTCTGTGGTTGGTTTTTTTCATTCGTCGCTACTTCGCCTCGACGCGGAAGATCCAGCGCGTTTTGCCGATCTGATCCAGCTCTTTGCCTGCCCAGATTTGCTTGGCGAGGTCGGCCCACGGTGGCGTGACGGCATTCGTGAGCACCATCGAATTCAGGTTGACGCCTTTCGCCAACTCGGCATCGGTCGCGGCGCCTAGCTTGATTTTCTCGCAGTGAATGTCGTAGCTCCCCGCCGGCAAACCGTTGATCCGCAGCAGATAGGGCGAGTGTTTCTCCAACGGCACATACGCGCGCGGCGGCAGCGCTCCCGGCGGCAGAATCGGCAGCACGCGATCGATCCGGCTGAAACGCACCGATTTGAAGTCCTTGCGTATCTCCAACCCGTCAACCTTGCAGCCAACCTCGGCAATCGCACGCAGGGCCTTTACGTCGATCGCCAGTTCGCTGACGCCGGCGGGTAATCGTAAACCATCGTATAGGTAATAACCCCAAGCGATGTACGCAGGGTCGGTCAGGTGAATCTTGTCACGCAGGATGGTGAACTTGTCGTCGTCCTTTTGGCCGTGCTGCTGCAAATCGGTGGTCGGGCGGAAGACATCGACAATCGGCCAACCTTTTTCCTTACAGAACGCCAACTGCGCGTCGGCGTAGATCTTGCGCCGCGCCGCGGGTTCCTCGCCGGCTTTGCGAACGTCGGCCCCTTGAAAGGAGGTGAAGGCAACGCACGCCTTCTTCGCTTCGATCTTGGCGACGCACGCTTCCATGTTCTCCTTGTACTTGGCGAGGCCCTTCTCGCCGGCGTTGGCGTCGTTGCCACCGAAATTGAGAATGACGACGGTGGGCTGAAAGTCATCGAGCCATTTGTCGAGATTCTGCAAACCCGTGGCGAACGTCCCGCCACCGGTCGAGAATTTCTTGAACTGAAGCTGCAACTCTGGCTGCCGAGTACGCAACAGAAACTCCATCGTTTTCGGCCACACGCCGATGTTGGTCGATGAACTGCCAACCCAGGCGACGCGATCACCCTTGGTGAAAGTGAATGTTGCTTGTTTGTCCTGCCCTCGGCTCGTGGAGACGAATCCGGCAATGGCGACGGCAAGGACGAAGAATCGAATAAGATGTCTCATGCGTGTGTCTCCAAAGGTTTGAGGTGATGGTAAGGTGTTGGTTGCCGGATGACAAGCGGTAAATTGCGACTCGGCGTATAAAAAACCAAGCCCAGGGGTGAGGTACTCCGAACCCCTGGGATGCTTCAAACCCGATCCCAGGGTTTCGGAGTACCTCACCCCATAGGCATCAATTTAAGGAAACACTGGCACGCAAATGCAATCTAACCACAGAGGCACAGAGACACAGAGAAAATGCGAGGAATAGGGAACGAACAATTTCACGATCCGGCGTGTCTTCCTTGTTTCCCATCCTTCGTATTTCCTCTGTGTCTCTGTGTCTCTGTGTCTCTGTGTCTCTGTGTCTCTGTGGTTCTGTGTGTCTCTGTGTCTCTGTGGTTAAAATTCTAACCGTGTCGCGGCTGAGCTTAAGTTGGTGCCAATGAGGTTCGGAGTACCTCACCCCTGGGCTTGCCTGTCTCTTTATCAAAAGCATCTCCCTACAATGCCTCAATGAAAAATGATCGCATGCGAATCTTACTTGGCAGCGGCGGGTATCGCACCGAGGAACGGGTTCGCAACTTTCGCGCTCGACTCACCGCGCACCTTGGTTCGATCCGGCGCGTACTGTTCGTTCCCTACGCATTGAGCGATCACGATGGATACGTGAAAATACTTACCGAACGCGGACTCAACGCCGACTACGAACTCGTCGGCATCCACCGCTGTCCCGATCCACGCACCGCGATTCGCGAAGCCGAGGCGATTTACGTCGGCGGAGGCAACACGTTCCGCCTGCTGCACACGCTCTACGAACTGAATCTACTCGATCCGATCTGTGAGCGCGTTCGTGCCGGCGTGCCCTACGTCGGCGTCAGTGCGGGGTCGAACGTCGCCTGCCCGACGATGATGACCACTAACGACATGCCGATTGTGCAGCCGAAAAGCTTTGCGGCTCTTGGCCTCGTTCCTTTTCAGATCAACGCGCATTATTACATCGGCCAAAACTGGGTCAAGCACGGCGACGCGCTGACCGAACACTTCGGCGAAACCCGCGACGATCGCCTGCGCGAATTTCACGAAATGAATCGCACGCCCGTCGTCGGCCTGTACGAAGCCGGCGTGTTGCTTTGCGACGGCACCAACGTAACGCTTCACGACGCACCGGCCTGCATCTTCCGCAAGGGCGAACCGCCGATCGACGTGACGCCGGGGACTGAGCTGTCGCGGTACCTCGACAAACTTGAGAATTAAGTATCCTGTATAACGCTTGCGGCTTAGAGTTCACAGGGGATCGTCCGAGCGCTAAGCCGCAAGCGGTATACGAATCACCTGATAGAGACCATTGAAACCGATGTGAGTTGACCTACACTTGCACAGAAGGCAAACTCGTT
The DNA here is from genome assembly GCA_009697105.1 of Gemmataceae bacterium. Taxonomy (GTDB): domain Bacteria; phylum Planctomycetota; class Planctomycetia; order Gemmatales; family Gemmataceae; genus SIAQ01. The sequence continues at coordinate 12,172 of SIAQ01000001.1, forward strand.
CACGTCGCCGGCGAAGGGTACACGGATGGTTCTGTTGGTCGTCGCGACTTTCCTGGTTTTTTCTGTCGCACTTCTCGCGATCTTATATTGGCAGATTCGCCGGCGGAACATGCATCGCTGGCTGCCGACCTACATTCTCGAATGGTCGAAACGCCGACTGCCGAGGTCGGACGAAGATGTCCACGTCATTCTCTGCTTCGCCGACCACTACGAGCCGAAGGCCGACGGCGCCGACGCCGCCACGGCATTGGCCCGAGTCAAGACCTGGGCGGCGCAGTATCCCGAGCAGTTTGCCAAGTTCAAGGACAGCGATGGCCGACCGCCGCGCTATTCGTTCTTTTATCCGGAAGAGGAATACGAACCCGAGTATCTCGACCTGCTCGCGGAGCTTTGCCGAGCGGGGTTCGGCGAGGTCGCGTTGCACCTGCATCACGACAACGACACGGCGGACGGATTTCGTGACAAGGTCAGCCGATTTCGCGACATCCTCGCCAATCGCCACGGTCTGCTCGCGCGGCATCGCGAAACGGGCGCGATCATGTATGGCTTCATCCATGGCAACTGGGCGCTGTGCAACTCGCGCCCCGATGGCCAACTCTGCGGCGTCAATAACGAAATCGCGATCCTGGTCGAGACCGGATGCTATGCCGACTTCACGTTTCCGTCGTCGCCGAATATCACGCAACCGGCAGTCATCAATCGCATCTACGCCGCCTGCGATCGGCCCGGCGAACCGGCATCGCACGAGACGGCCTACCCGCTCGACGCTGCACCGCCGAATGCGATCGTGTGCATCCAAGGCCCGTTGATGTTGGATTGGTCGAGGCGCAAGCTCGGCATCCTGCCCAGCATTGACAGCAGTTGCGTGCAAAACACCCAGCCTGCGACGATCACACGACTGTGGAATTGGCTATGTGCACGCGTGCAAGTTTCCGCGAGGCCTGACTGGTTCTTCGTCAAGCTGCATGCCCATGGCGCGCCGGAGGACGATCAGGACGCCTTGCTCGGCGAACCGATGGTGCGTTTTTACGCTGAGTTGGCGAAACTGGCTAATGACAATCCGAAGTTTCACTACCATTACGTCACCGCTCGTGAGATGTACAATCTCGCCCGCGCGGCCCAAGCGGGGTTCAAGGGCGAAGTCGCCGACGCGCTCGACTGGGAGCTGGTGTCGCTTGTTGCGAAGCCGGTAGCGTTGTAGGGTGTGCCAAGCGCCAGCGCCGACGCACCATGCGATCGCGGGTTCATGGTGCGTCGGCGCTGGCGCTTGACACACCCTACAACGCCGACAAAAACGAAATCGGAGAAAACATGCGCTGCGTTATCACGACTCTGTTGCTCACCGTCATCGCCGGGCAAGCGTCCGCTCAGGATTGGCGACCCGTCACCACGGCGTTGATCGCCGCCGAGAAACCGGGATCGTTCAATCTGTGCGGCGTCGTGCTCGACCCGGCCACGGGCGATCTCATTATCAATCTCAGCGACAAGGGATTTTACTTATCCTCCGATCGCGGCGACACGTGGAAGCGTTTCGGCATGCCGATCAAAGGCCGAACCGAGACGCCGGGCTGCATCCTGCTCGATCCGATCGGCGGGAAGCGTCTCGTCAGCGCACTGGTTTACGGCAGTCCGATCATCGTCAGTGAGGATCGCAGCGCGACGGCCAAGGTGCTCGACAAGAAATCGTCGCATGTCGATTGGTGTGCCGTCGATTGGACCGATGCCGATTTGAAGTTCATTCTCACCTTGAAGCACGAAGCCGCAGACCTGCTGCTCATCTCGCGCGATGGCGGGAAGTCATTCGACGAAGTCGGCAAAGGCTTCGGCCCGGCCTGGATTTTCGATGGGAAGACCGCCGTCGTCGCCAAGACCAAATCGAAGGCCAACCCGAAGCCCGAAATCGTTCGCACGACCGACCAGGCCAAGATTTTTGAGTCGGTCGGCGATTATCACGCTAAAGCTTTGCCTCGCTGGTTCAAGGACGCGCTTTACTGGGTCGTCGAGGGCGGCATCATCCGCTCAACCGACCAGGGCAAATCGTGGACGAAAATCAGCGACCTCAAGGATGGCCGATTTGGCCCGGTGTTCGGCAAGACCGCGGATCACCTTCTCGTCCTCACCGGCGCCGGTATCGTCGAAAGCACCGACGGCGGGAAGACTTGGGCCAAGGCGATCCCCGCGCCGAAAGAAATGAAAAGTCTCGGCGGCCTCGCCTGGCTCGCCTACGACGCCAATCGCGACACCGTTTTTCTCATGAAAATGGCATCCGACCTCTATCGCTGGGATCGCAAGAAATAGCCCAAAAAACTCACCACAGAGATCACGGAGAGCACGGAGAAATGCCTAAGAAATGAATGCGCTCAGCTACGCTCATCGGCGCACAAGTTCAGAAAAACACCAAGCCGAATCATAACGTAACTTAGATCGTTCTGTGATCATTCTCCGTGGCCTCTGTGCTCTCTGTGGTGAGTTTTCCATGTCCAACTACCTGTTCGTCTACGGCACATTGAAACGCCGCAGTCGGCATCCGATGGCGCGGCACCTTGCACAAGCCGCGTGCTTTGTAGGCGTGGGTCGTATCGCGGGCCGACTGTACAACCTGGGCCGATTTCCTGGGCTGAAGGAACCGCGTTCAAACGAGGATCGGGTGCAAGGCGACGTTTACGATCTCGGCCTCGATGCCGAGGCGACACTGGCAACAATGGACGCCTACGAGAACGCCGAGTCCCCGCCGCCGACGCCGTATGAACGCCTAGCCGAAGCGGTGACGCTCGATACGGGCGGGACGTTGATGGCGTGGGTGTACTGGTATCGCGGAACGATTCGCGAGGAGGGCTTCATCGCGACGGGGTCGTATGAGGACAACTGCGATCCGGCCTGATTCTTCATTTCAAAACGAGCCGATAGACGTGCAGATTGCTGCCTGTGTCGTGGGCGTCGATTGCGGCGAGGAAATAGACGCCATCCGCCGGTAGCGTCATCTCGATGCGGGCGTCGCGATGGTCCGGCGTGTAGTCGTCGTTGCTGGCGAGCGGCGAGCCGTTGGCGTCGTATAGCGTCAGGATCGTGTCGAGCGGCGAACCGTGGCGCGACGCCTGCGTTTCCACGAACAGCTTCTGGCCTTTCTTGCCCGTGAAGCGAAAAACATCAACATCCTTCGCACGGCCTATTGTGCCTTCGATCACGGCGGGGAACGTGATGGTTTGCGCGGTGCCGAAGCCATCGTTACCTTCCTTTTCGGGAACAACGGCTTCGACCAGAATGGCGTGCGGCTTTGTCTCGCCCGCAGCGGCGACGATGACGACCGCAACCGATTCGCCCGCGATTTTGTCGTTGAGCTTGAGTTCGATTTCGACCTGCGTATCGCCGACTTTGTCCGGGTTTTTGTCAGGCACGCCGGCCTTGCCTTTGTTGAGGATTTTGGCCGTGCCCGCTTCGCCGATCACCTTCACTTCCTTCGCATCGTCGAGGTTTATGCCGCGCAATGTCAGCTTCGTCGTTTTTCCAGGCGACGCGCCGAGTGGCACGGCGAAGATGACGCGCGGCTCCGGTTTGGCTGGCGGTTTCTTTTTGTCCTGGCCAGCAACGGGAGCCAATGAACAGATGACGACGAACGGAAGAACGAGGAACCATTTCATAGTACACCATCGTAAGTACATCTTTTCGCTTGCGACTTTGCGCTCGGAGCATTCCACGTGAGCGGCCAAGCCGCAAGCGGAGATCAAGATCATATTACCTTATGGGCGCGCAGCGCATCGATTGCCTGTGTGTCGTATCCGAGAAGTTCCCGTAAGACATTATCCGTATGTTGGCCAAGGCGTGGCGGCATCGTCGACTCAGCACGATCTAGTCCGTCGATGTGGACCGGTGGCCCGATCAGGTCCACGGGTTTGCCATCGATGTCGCGCACGACGATCTTGAGTCCGCGCGCGTTGGCCTGGTCGAGCGCGAAGAGTTGCTGGTAGTTCAACACGGGTGCATGGGGGACGTCGGCAGCGAGCAGGCGTTGTTGCCAATCGAGTGCCGTTCGCGTAATCAGCAATTCCACGATCATCGGGACGAGGATGCCACGCTCACGCACCCGTTGCGTGTTGGTGGTGAAGCGAATATCCGCGGCGAGGTCAGGCCGCTCGACCGCTTGACAAAATCGCTGCCATTGGGCGTCGTTGCCGACGGCGAGGATCAACCAGTCGTCCGCGGTCTTGAATACTTGATACGGCACAATTTGCAAGTGAGCGTTTCCTTGGCGAGCGGGCACGGTGCCACTCGTGAGATACGCTTGAGCGACGTTGACCTGTGACGCGACAGCACAATCCAGCAGGGCGAGATCGATGGCATAGCCGTGACCTGATTGTCGTCGCGCGTGCAAACAGGCGAGCACCGCCGATGCCGCGTAGAGGCCGGTGACGACATCGGCCATGGCGACGCCGACTTTGCTCGGCGGCCCGTCAACCGGACCGGTAATGCTCATCATGCCGCTCAGGCCTTGGATCGCGAAGTCATATCCCGGCAGATCGCTCCACGGTCCCGTCCGGCCGAAACCGGAGATGGAGCAGACGATGAGCCGAGGATTGACCGCCAGCAGTTTGGCCGGGCTGACGCCAAGTTTGTCAGCACTGGCGGCGCGGAAGTTCTCGAGCAGGATATCGCTGCGTTTGGCGAGATCGTAAAAGACGCGTAATCCCTCGGGCTGGCTGAGATCGAGCGTGATGCCATTTTTGTTGCGATTGCACGAGAGGTAATAGGCACTGAGGTCGTTGAGGAACGGCGGCCCCCAGCCGCGCGTCTCGTCGCCTGCGCCGGGGCGTTCGACCTTAATGACCTCCGCGCCGAGATCGCCGAGCATCTGCCCGCAAAACGGCCCCGCCAGAACGCGCGAAGCGTCGAGTACGCGAATATCGGCGAGGGGTTGAGTAGGCATCGGCATTTCTCGAGCGAAATAAATATCTCGCGATCGTTTCGGGCTCTGAAGGTCTTGGAACAGCGAAATTATCCGCGATGTTCGCGTGCAGCATTGCGTTCACGGGTCGCTTCGGATAATGTATCACTACTCCAAATGGTTTCCGATATTTTCCCACCGAAACAAGCAATATGAAGCACACCCTCTTTTTTTCGTTCGCTTGCCTCTTTTTGGTCGTTGCGACGGCGAATGCGCAATTGCCAAAGGCTATTGAGTTCAACCGGGACATCAGGCCAATTCTCTCGGACCACTGCTACAACTGCCACGGGCCGGCGAAATCGACACGCAAAGCCGACCTGCGGCTCGACACCAAGGACGGGGCCGCCACCGTGATCTCGCCAGGCAAGGCCCATGCCAGCGAACTCTGGAAACGAGTCAACGCCAGGGACGACAATGAACGCATGCCGCCGGCGAAATCGGGCCGCAAGCTTAGCACGCAGCAGATCGACCTGTTGCATCGCTGGATCGAACAAGGCGCGACCTGGCAGGAGCACTGGGCGTTCATCGCGCCGAAGCGGCCAGCCGTCCCGACAACCAAAAACATGAAGTGGGGACGCAACCCGATCGATGCGTTCATCCTGGCGCGACTCGAACGTGAGAGCATGGCGCCGTCGCCGGAGGCTACACGCGAAACGCTGATCCGGCGAGTGACGCTTGACCTGACGGGCCTGCCGCCGACGTTGCAAGAAATTGACGATTACCTGAACGACGCCTCGCCCGACGCTTACGAAAAAGTCGCCGACCGATTGCTGGCGTCGCCTCGTTATGGCGAGCGCATGGTACACGAATGGCTCGATGCCGCCCGATATTCCGATACGAACGGATATCAAACGGATGGCACACGCGCGATGTGGCCTTGGCGCGACTGGGTCATCAACGCCTTGAACAAGAACATGCCGTTCGATCAGTTTACCATCGAACAGATCGCGGGCGACATGCTCGTCAATCCGACGATCCCGCAGAAGATCGCGACGGGCTTTCATCGTAATCACATGCTCAACGGCGAAGGCGGCCGCATCGCCGAGGAATCGCGTGTCGATTACGTCGTCGATCGTGTCGATACCACGGGAGCCGTCTGGCTGGGCATGACCGCTGGTTGCGCCCGTTGTCATGATCACAAGTACGATCCGATTTCGCAGAAGGAATACTATCAGCTCTTCGCCTACTTCAACAACATCGCCGAGGTCGGCGGCGTCGATCGTCGCAACGGTACCGCAGCACCGGTGCTCGAATTCCCAAGCGATGAGCAGAAGGAGAAGATCGCGAAGATCGAGAGCAGCATCACCGAGCAGCAAGCCAAACTCGCGCCGCTGGAGAAAGCCGTCCTTGCCGACATCAAGAAGAAATCGGAAAAGCTGCCCGACAAAAAATCGCCGGATTATGCGAAACTCATCACGGCTCATCCGCAGGGCAAAGAGTTGCAGAAGTTGCAGGCAGCCGTCGATGCCGAAAAGAAAAAGCTCACCGAGGCCAAGAACGGCATCCTCATCACCATGATCATGGAAGAACGCAAAGATTCGCGCGAGACTTTCGTTCTCCTGCGCGGCATCTACAACAAGTTCGGCGAGAAGGTCAAGCCTGCCATTCCCCAGGCGTTTCCGCCGTTACCTAAGGAGGCGCCCAACAATCGCCTCGGACTGGCCCATTGGCTTGTTTCACCCGATAATCCACTCACGGCACGTGTCACCGTCAATCGATTCTGGCAGCAGTATTTCGGCATCGGTTTAGTCAAAACCACGGAAGACTTCGGAATCCAGGGCGAACAACCGAGCCACCCCGAGTTGCTCGATTGGCTGGCGTCCGAGTTTGTTTCGCCAGCACGCGCTCAAGCCTGGGACATGAAGCACATCCATCGCCTGATCGTCACCAGTGCGACCTATCGGCAAAGCTCCAAGGTCCCGCCCGCCGTGCTCGAACGCGATCCCGACAACCGCCTGCTTTCGCACAGCCCGCGCATGCGGCTCAGCCCGTTCGGCCTGCGCGATCAGGCCCTAACGTTGAGCGGCTTGCTCGTGGACAAAATCGGCGGGCCGCCCGTGAAGCCGTACCAACCGCCGGGCCTGTGGGAAGATTTCAGTTTCAACCAAATCAGATATGTGCAGGACAAGGGCGAGAAGCTTTATCGCCGTAGTTTGTACACGTTCTGGCGGCGTTCGATTGGTCCGCCCAACATGTTCGACACGTCGTCTCGCCAGATATGCACGGTGCGGCAATCGCGCACGAACACGCCGTTGCATGCGTTGATCCTCATGAACGACGTGACCTTCGTAGAGGCCGCCCGCGTCTGGGCCGAACGGCTGATGAAAGGCGAGAAGATGCCGGAGGTCCGACTCGCGCTCGCTTTTCGACAGGCGACGGCTCGGCAACCGAACGCGGCGGAGCGAAAGGTGCTGCTCGCCGGTTTCCAGCGCGTGCTCAAACACTACGAATCGGATAAGGCCACCGCCGAGAAATTGGCCAGCGCCGGCGAGTATCCGCGCGACAAGATGCTCAACGTCGCCGAACATGCAGCTTATGTCGCGATGCTGAACATGATTCTGAACATCGACGAAGTCATCACCAAGGAGTGAGTTTCGCGGCATGCAGAGAATTGCACCACAACGATCACGGCGCGGATAAGCCGCAACAAACACAGAATCACGAAAGCTCGAAAGAACGAAAACACGAAAGGAAGGCATAGCCGTTCACGACGAGTCACAAGCCAAAGCAAATCTCGATAAGGAAAGCAGGAAGGCAGGAAAAAAGGGCTGATTCAATTCTTGCTTTCCTGCCTTCCTTATCGTCTTTGTATTTTCCGGTATTGCTGTGTACGGTTGGGCAATTCGCTTGGGTTGGGTTTCTATTTCGTACTTTCGAGCTTTCGTGATTCTGTGTTTTTTGCGGCTCAGCCACGCCAGGTTCTCCGTGATAAATTTTCCGGCTGGGTCTGACGAGGAGCATTCATGTCCGCAGGCACGCTACCCACGCTGTTCCGCATGCAAGCCGAGCGATTCGGTCCACGGGTCGTTCTGCGCCGCAAACAATACGGGCTGTACGGCGACATCACCTGGACCGAGCATCGGGCCAACGTCGAAGCGTGCGCGAAGGCCTTGATCGCGTCGGGCGTTGAGCCGGGCGATCGCGTGGCGATCCTATCCGAGAACCGCGTGGAATGGCTGATCGCTGACATGGCGATTCTCAGCGCCGGCGCGGTCAACGTACCGTTGCACGCTCCGCTGAGCGCCGCCCAGGCGCAGTACCAACTCGACAACGCCGGCGTTAAGTGGATTTTCGTATCGAACAATTCCCAATACGGGAAGATCGACGAAGTACGACTGAAGCTGCCTGACCTAAGAGGCATCATTCGTTTCGACAAGTTCGAGGCGCAGCACGCGATCCCGTGGCGTGGCTTCCTACAGCGTGGCCGACTCGCCGATGCCGCTACCACGACCGAGTTGAATCGCCGGTTGGCACGTCTCACGCCCGACGATCTCGCGACGATTATCTACACCTCCGGCACGACCGGGAACCCCAAAGGCGTCATGCTCACACAGCGAAACTTACTGAGCAACGCGCAGGCGGTCGCGCAAATTGCATCGTTCGGTTTGCATTCCGTGTTTCTCAGTTGGCTCCCGTATAGCCATATCTATGCGCGCACGGTGGATATCTACCTGTCCCTCGCCGTCGGCGCGACGCTGTGTCTGGCTGAGTCCCCGGAAACGGTGGTCGCCAATCTTGCGGAAATCCGTCCGACGAACATGTCTGGAGTGCCGCGGTTTTATGAGAAGGTACTCTCGTCGCTGCAATCCGGGTGTGCAGACGATTTGCCCGCGCGATTGCGAGCCGTCTTCGGGCCAAATATCGACATGCTCAGTTCAGGTGGCGCGCCGCTTCCCTTGGCAGTCGCCCAGGCCTACAAGAACGCCGGCATACTGCTTCTGCAAGGCTATGGTCTTACCGAAAGCTCGCCTGTCATCACGTTCAATCGTAAGGAGGCTTTCAAAATCGAGTCGGTTGGCAAGCCGATCCCCGACGTTGAAGTACGTATCGGCAACGATGGCGAGGTGCTCACACACGGGCCGCATGTCATGCCCGGTTATTGGAAACTGCCCGAAGAGACGGCCCTCTCACTCGTAGGCGATTGGCTCCACACCGGCGATCTCGGCCGACTCGACGACGATGGCTTCCTGCACATCACCGGTCGCAAGAAGGAACTGCTCGTATTGTCGAATGGCAAAAAAGTCGTGCCCTCGCAGATCGAAGGCATCCTGCTGGCCGATCCGTGCATCGATCAAGTTGTCGTATGCGGCGAGGGGCGGAACTTCCTTGGGGCCATCGTTGTGCCACACGGAAACAATTTGGCCCAAGCGATGGGCGTCGATCCTTCCGACGTTGAAGCGCACGCCGGTGTCGGCGAATTTCTCACCGCGCGGATACGGCAAGCCCTGACGAAAGTAGCCGCATGGGAAGTCGTCCGTAAAATCATCGTGCGGTTCGAGCCGTTCAGTATCGCGCGGGATGAACTTACAGTTAGTCTGAAATTGCGGCGGAATATCATCCTCGCCAATCATCGCGATGGCCTCGAAGCGATGTACCGCGAATAAAGCACATCGTTTTTCGCTTGTCTTCCGCTTGCGGCTTAGCGCTCGGAATATCCCACGCGAGCGCTAAGCCGCAAACGAAATAACAGACAAACCAGGACTCGCCATGGACAACCTGAATCGACAACTGCTGGATCACATCAAAGCACTGCACGGCGCGGGCGTCGAGTGGCTTCCACGCACCTCGGCTTTGGAAGTCGCCACCCAATCCGCAAGCCCTGGCGCGTCGGCAGCGGAACAGCTAACATCATTCGGCCCGACGGGCGATCCGGAGTTGAGCAATCGCCGCGTGGCGTTGACAACGCTCGCCGGCGAAGTAAAAGGCTGCACGCGCTGTGCCGAGCTATGTTCCACGCGCGCGCAGACGGTGTTCGGCGTCGGGAATCCGCTGGCGGAAGTTTGCTTCATCGGCGAGGCTCCCGGCGCGGACGAGGACGCCCAGGGCGAACCATTCGTCGGTGCCGCGGGCCAATTGCTGAACAAGATTCTCGCCGCTAGCGGATTCAAGCGTGAGGAGATTTACATTTGCAACATCCTGAAATGCCGACCGCCGGGCAACCGTACGCCACTCGCCGAAGAAGCCGCCAACTGCCGCGATTTCCTCGAACGGCAACTCGAAATGATCGCACCGAAATATATCGTCGCGCTCGGCGGATGCGCGGCGACAAACCTGCTGCAAACGACGCTCTCCATCGCCAAACTGCGAGGCCGGTTTCACGTTTATCGTAACAGCAAGCTGCTCGTGACCTACCACCCGGCCTACCTGCTGCCGAACAAGGATCCTAGCAAGAAAAAGGAAGTTTGGGAGGACATGAAATTCCTCGTCACTGCGATGGGCCGATCACTGCCCGATTCGTCAAGCAACACGGATGGATGATGGGCACGTCACGATTTCCGTTTGGTCGAAAGCTGCCGAATCGCATAAGATACGAGAAATCATGAAGGAGAAAGTCCCTTGAATGTCGCAGTCGTAGGCACCGGATATGTTGGCTTGGTGACATCTACCTGTCTCGCGGAGAGTGGTAACCAGGTAATCGGCATCGACAAAGATTCAGGCAAAATCGCCACGCTCGAATCCGGCAAGCTGCCGATCTACGAGCCAGGCCTTCTGGAACTCGTCGAGCGCAATCGCCGCGAGCAACGTCTACAATTCACGACCGATTTAGCTGGCGCCGTCAAAGACGCACACCTTATCTTTATCGCCGTTGGTACGCCGCAATCCGCCACGGGAGCGGCTGACCTGAGTGCGCTGTGGGCCGTCGGCGATCACCTTGTACCGCATTTGAAGTCCGACGCGGTCGTCGTCATCAAGAGCACCGTACCGGTTGGAACCAATCGCAAGTTGATGGAACGGATGAGCCAAAAAGCAGGCCGAACCATCGATGTCGCCAGCAATCCCGAGTTCCTCAAAGAAGGCGCCGCCCTTGACGATTTCATGCGGCCTGATCGCGTCGTCGTTGGCGTCCGCAGGCCTGAAGCGGCGCAGCGTCTCAACGAATTGTACGCTCCGTTTCTTCGCACGGAACGGCCCTTCCTCGTCATGTCGCCCGAAAGCGCCGAGATGACCAAGTACGCCGCGAACGCCATGCTTGCTACCAAGATCAGTTTCATCAACGAGATGGCGAATCTGTGTGAAAAACTCCATGCCGACATCAACGATGTCCGGCGCGGCATTGGCCACGATCAGCGCATCGGCTTTCAGTTTCTCTTCCCCGGCCCCGGCTACGGCGGCAGCTGCTTCCCCAAGGACGTCAATGCCGTCATCCATCTCGCCAAAGAAGCTGGCGGGCAGGCCGCGCTTCTCGAAATGGTGGATCGAATCAACGAGCAGCAGAAGATGGTGTTGCCGAGCAAAATCCGCAGGCACTACGGCAATTCACTTAAAGTAAAATGTCTTAGCATCTGGGGATTGGCGTTCAAGCCACGCACCGACGACATTCGCGAAGCACCCGCTCTCACGTTGATCGATGAGATGCTGAAAGAAGGGGTACAGATGCGTGTGCATGACCCAGAGGCGATCGCCAATGTCAAAGCCATCTATGGCGACAAGCTCATTTATTGCGACAAACCATATTCCGCCCTCGAGGGTTCCGACGGCCTGGTGATCGTCACAGAGTGGGCCGAATTCCGCAATCCCGATTTCGAGGTCATGCGACGATTGATGAAGCAACCCGTGATCTTCGACGGCCGCAATCTCTATGACCCGAAAACTATGCAGGTTGGCGGCTTCACCTACTACACGATCGGGCGCCACGTGGAGGGCTGACGACACGTGTCATGCGTCGTTGGTATCTGCTCATGCACCGGAAAACCTATCTTGTCGGCATCGTCGGCGGCAGCGCTAGCGGAAAAACCATGTTTCTGCGCGAGCTTGTCGCGCGAATTCCGCCGAAAACTTGTGCCGTCGTTTCTCAGGACAATTACTATCGCAACATCGACGAGCAAGAACGCGACAAGCGCGGCATACCCAATTTCGACCTTCCCACTGCCATTCACCGCGATCTCCTCTATGACGATATCGCAAAATTATTGCGAGGCGAATCGATCGTGCGAACAGAATATACGTTCAACGAGCGCGATCGCCTTGGGCATCTCATCACAACGGAACCGTCGCACGTGATCATAGTCGAAGGACTATTCATTTTTCATTACGAGGAAATACGCAACCTCTTGGATTTACGTGTATTCATTGATGCGGACATCGAACTCTGCCGCATTCGACGGATCGAGCGCGATCAGCGTGAGCGCGGCTATGCCCCCGATTTCACGGCGTATCAACGGACGAACCACGTCCTACCGGCATATCAGCACTTTATCCTGCCCTATCGCGAGCAGTCGCACCTGATTGTCGCCAATCATGGTGCGTACGCCAAGGGCCTGGAAGTGATCGCCGATCACATCACAGCCCAGATCCGAGCCTGAGCGCCAGCGAAGGGCCAAGCGGTGCCCTTCGTTGGCGCTCAGGCTCGGACAATGCGACAATCAGAACCAAACTCGTTCTATTAATCCGCCGCGGTTGTGGCTGCGCCGCGCTTGCCGCGGTGGCTACTGGATGGCGCAGGCGGCGGTGTCACTGCTTCAGCGGTCTCCTCGACCGGCGCGGTTGCGGCAGGTTTCAGCAAACCACGCTTGTCCATGATCTTTTTGGTGATCTCCTCCATGACCGCCGGATTTTCACGCAGATACTTTTTGGCATTCTCCACGCCTTGGCCGAGCCGAATTTGACCATAGTTGACCCACGAACCACTCTTGTCGATGATCTTGTCATCGATGGCGAGGTTAATGACATCGCTCTCGCGGTTGATGCCGCGATCGTGCATGATGTCGAACTCGGCCTGGCGGAAAGGCGGCGCGATTTTATTCTTGACGACCTTGACGCGGACCGACGTGCCGACGACGTCTTCACCGTCCTTGACGGCCGTGACCTTGCGGATTTCGAGGCGCACGCTGCAATAAAACTTCAGCGCTAGGCCGCCGGAGGTTGTTTCGGGATTACCGAACATGACGCCGATCTTTTGGCGAATCTGGTTGATGAAGATGATGCAGGTCTTGGTCTTCGAGATTACGGGTGTCAGAATGCGTAACGCCTGGCTCATCAGGCGAGCCTGCAAGCCGACGTGCGTATCGCCGATCTCGCCTTCGACCTCGGAACGGGGCACGAGCGCAGCGACGGAGTCTATGACGATGAGGTCAACCGCGTTGGATTTGACCAGCATTTCGGTGATTTTCAGGGCTTCCTCGCCGTGAGACGGTTGGCTGACGAGCAGACTTTCGAGGTCGACGCCCAAACGTTTGGCCCAACTGGGGTCCAGCGCGTGTTCGGCGTCAATGAAGGCCGCGACGCCGCCGGCCCGCTGGGCGTTGGCGATAGCGTGCAGGGCAACCGTGGTCTTGCCACTGGCCTCGGGCCCGTAGATTTCGATGATACGTCCGCGTGGTAGTCCTTTGCCTCCCAAAGCAATGTCAAGACTGAGGGCGCCGGTGCTGATACCCTGAACGTCAGCAACACTGTCCGTGCCAAGCTGCATGATCGAGCCTTTACCAAACTGTTTCTCGATCTGCTGCAGTGCATTTTTCAGCTCGCGATCCTGTTCGACTGCCATGTTGAAGTCCTCCTTGGCTGGGAAAAAAGATTGGAATTGTCATAACTTTGCATAAGTGTACATGTGTTTATATCCACTTGGAATTGTTTCGTCAAGTCCAGAGCAAAACTTTTCTGAAAAATGGGATTCTTTGGCAGAATTTCGACGTCCCGAACATAGTACGAGCCGGAAGTGTGAGTGACGGTTGTCACCAATCCGCGTCGATTACGCTTCCGGCTCGTACTTTGTCGGCGAGTCTAGCCGCGGATACTTTTAGGGAGGAAAGGCCGATCTTCTAAAGTTCGTAGCTCAACTTGCGACGGCGGGGACTGGAATTAATCGGCGGAAAAAGCTGGCTGCCAAACCAGCCGCCAACTAAGGAGATAATCACCGTGCCGAATCCGGTTGTCACTGCCGATTCGAGCGTGAACTTAGGATCGTTGAATTGCAGGCCAAGAACGATAGAGCAGGCTCCGAGGCCAACGCACAAGCCTTGCTTGAAACCATTGTAGGTCGTCGCGCCAGCGAAGGCGGAACCTGCGAGAGCGATAATGGCGGCGACTTCCATCGTCACGAGCTGCGCTTGGAGCCGGGACGTGATCGTCAGCGTGCCGCCACTCGCGCGGAGGATGAAGTCGAGTATTGCGCTAGACCAGACGACGCCCATGACGATAATGAACGCGCCAACGGCAATTCGGCCTGGATGCAACTGTCCCGCAAATAACCGCCCCAGCGACAAGGCGAAGGTATCGCCGACCGGCGTTGGCGAATTATTGGCGAGTTCAGGCAGCGTCGGAGTCGGCTTCCAGACGAGCATGCCGAGCGCGCCTCCCAGGCCGCCGATGAACATGTGAATAATCGGCACCGTATAGATAAAAATCTGCGGATAGGCCTGCGACCGGGCATCATGCAGGAAAAGTGATATCACTCCGCTCGCTACGCCGACGATCGCGCCGTAGACGATGCCACGGCATTGCCCAGCTCCTGACAGGGCACCGCCGACGATCAGGCTGAAGCCCAGTACGGCATGGTGCAGAGCGAGGCCGATGAGGGTCGCCCAGACATCGCCGCCTTCCGCTGCCAAAAAACCTGCGGTGACTAATTGTTGCAGACCGAAATTTAGGCCCTGGGCCAAGATCAGTCCGATGGCAATCTTGCCCCATGGGGTTCGTTGCCAGGATGTCGATTCGTCCATCTGAAGCGACAACGATGACGCGGAGGACAGCGTCTGCAAGTTCGGCGCATGGTAAAGCAAAATAACATTGCAAAGCGGACAGATGCTGCCCTGCTCAAAGGTCTGGTTGCATTGTGGACAAGCCAGTGCCATGTGAGTTCCTTTCCCAACCGCCGCGACGAACAATTCCAGGCTCCCCTCAAATGTAGATTATTTTTTGGCGATCTGCCGACCTTTTGCATATTTTTCACTCTAGTGGTGCTCTCTGCTTGCGACGTAGCGCTCGGAAAATCGGTTCCCGGTCAGAGTTACTGAATATGCTCACGCAGAGGCGCAAAGACGCAAAGACGGGATACCGGAATATAATTTGGCTCAACGATCTTGGATTCTTTTTTTGCGTCTTTGCGCCTTTGCGTGAGGTTGTATTGGTGCAGTTCTTCAGGAATAATAGCTATGCCTTCCGCATACCTTCTCGCCATCGATCAAGGCACGACCAGCACGCGGGCGGCCATCTTCAACGAATCGGGCCAATGCGTCGGCACGGCTTCGCGCGAGTTTCGCCAGATGTATCCGCAGCCAGGATGGGTCGAGCATGATCCCAACGAAATTCTGCAAACACTTGTCCATGTGTTTCCCGCAGCACTTGGCCAGGCCCGCATCGGCGCGACCGACCTGACGGCCATCGGCATCACGAATCAGCGCGAAACCGTCGTACTCTGGGACCGCGCGAGCGGTCAGCCCGTCGCGCCCGCCATCGTTTGGCAGGACCGCCGAACCGCTGATTTTTGCAAGGAGCGCAAGAACGACGAACCCTGGCTGGCGGAGCGGACGGGACTGGTGCTCGATCCTTACTTCTCTGCCAGCAAAATTCGTTGGCTGCTTCAGAACGATCCCTCGTTAAGAGCACGTGCCGAGGCTGGGAAGTTAGCCGTCGGCACGATCGACAGCTGGTTGCTGTGGAATCTGGCGGGCGGGCAGGTTCATGCAACGGATATGAGCAACGCCTCACGCACCTTGTTGCTGAACCTGCGTACCGTAGAGTGGGATGTCGATCTGTGCCGATTCTTCGACGTGCCCCTGGCCCTGCTGCCGACGGTCCAACCGAGCGCGAGCCGATTCGGCGTGACCTCGGCGACGCCGTTCTTGCCTGCGGGGATTCCGATACTCGGCGTCGCAGGCGATCAGCAGTCGGCGCTGTTCGGCCAGGGCGGGTTTGCCGCCGGTGAAGCGAAATGTACCTATGGCACCGGCGCGTTCTTTCTCCTGCACACCGGGGAAACGCCGATTCATTCGAAGCACCGCCTGCTGACGAGTCTGGCAGCGACCATCGATGCGACGCCGAAGTACGTCCTTGAAGGCAGTGTTTTCATCGCCGGTGCTGCGGTACAATGGTTGCGAGACGGATTGCACGTGATTGGTCAATCGAGCGAAGTAGAGGCATTGGCGGCAAATTCATCCGCCGATGAGCCGATCGTTTTCGTGCCGGGCTTCGTCGGTCTCGGAGCGCCGCATTGGACACCGGACGTACGCGGCGCGATCTTTGGTTTGACACGAAATACATCGGTTGCGGATCTGGCGCGTGCCGTGCTGGAAGGCGTTGCGTTCCAGGTCGTCGACCTGATTGACGCCGCCGATCGCGACATCGGTCGGCCGTTGACAGATTTGCGTGTGGACGGCGGCATGGCGCAAAACGCCTGGTTCCTACAGCGTCAGGCGGACCTGCTGGGCCGTCCCGTATTGCCGGCGCTGGCGCACGAAGCGACCGCGCTCGGCGCCGCCTTCCTGGCGGGGCTGCAAGCCGGCGTTTGGCCAAACCTCGACGCCCTACGTCGCCTCACGCAGGCCGGTGGGCGATTTGATCCTACCTGGGACGCAGCGACTCGTACCCAGAAACAGTCACAATGGCGCCATGCCGTGCGCACGGTTATTGCTTATCATTCGCAGAAGTGTCCGTAGTCCGTAGTCCGTGGCAAAATACCTGCATGCCACAGACCACGGACCACGGACCACGGACTGAGGTTCTAGATGTTCTCGCGCGAGGTATTACGTCAGATTCGGCGATTGCAACTGCGGGCTCGCCGCGCGGTGGAGGATCCGCTGGGCGGGGCGTATCGCAGCGTGTTCAAAGGATCGGGCATCGCGTTCGAAGAAGTGCGCGAGTATCAGCCGGGCGATGAAATTCGCAGCATCGACTGGAACGTGACCGCACGCATGGGGCATCCGTTCATCAAACGATATATTGAGGAACGTGAACTCACGGTCATGCTGCTAGTCGATGTCAGCGCCAGCATGGGCTTTACCAGCACGGACAACGTCAAACGCGACGCTCTCGCCGAACTCGCGGCACTGTTGACACTGTGCGCCGTGGGCAGCAACGATAAAATCGGCTTGGCCCTCACCACCGGAAAAGTCGAACATTTCGTGCCGCCCCGCAAAGGCTCTCGACACGCGCTTCGGTTGATCCGCGATCTCTTCGTTTGGAAGCCGACCGACCCGACCACGAACCTCGCTGCGGGACTGGATTTCGTCAACAAGGTGCTGCATCGCCGAGCGTTGATCTTCGTATGCAGCGATTTTCTCGATTCGGACTATGAGCGGACCATGAAGCGCGTCGCCCGCAAGCACGACGTGATAGCCGTCACCATCGACGATCCGCGTGAGCAGGCGCTGCCAGGCGTCGGGTTGCTTGAGTTGTTCGATCCGGAGACCCGACGCACGGTCACGGTGGATACGTCCGATCCGGTGTTCAAGACTGCCCATGCCGCACTGGTCCAAAGCCGTCGGCAGGCGTTCCAGCAGTGGACGCAGGCCCATGGCATTGATGTGCTCTCCGTCAATACCGAGGGCAAGCACCTCGACGCCCTAATGCGATTCTTCCGACAACGTCAACGCCGGCTCAGGCACCTATGAAACGATACACTTCACGCGGTTGGAAATGGCGAATTTCCCGATGGATCAAAGCAATTCCGAGCCGCGACCGTAAGGGAGCGGCCGACAATATGTGCACGGCATCCAGTCGACCGCTCCCTTACGGTCGCGGCTCGGAAAAGCGACAAACCCAGCCGTCAAAGGTACACCTCATCCTGATCCTGGCCATACTCAGCCTGGCATCCATCGCCCGGGCAGACGATTTCGTCCAACGCAGCGGCGCTGCAAATCTGGAGTTCCGCACGCCCGGTCCAGGCAAACGCCTCGCTCTAGCGGATGTGCTTTCCGTTACGTTGACGGTCGAAGGCGAAACGCCGATTGTCGTGGATGCGCCGCTAGCGATGCCTGCGGACTCGCCTTGGCTGCTCGTCAAACGCACTCGGCCGACACAAACACCAATCGATGCTAAACGCGAACGCTGGCGGATTGCGTACGAGTTCGCGCCGCGCGAGCCGGGCATACTGGTGTTTCATTTTCCGGACGTTCTCGTCGGACCGGGCCATGTAACCTCATGGAAACCCGACTCACTCGAGGTCAAGATATCGATCGGCGACGCCGAGAAAGCCAAGGCGCGCGACATCACCGGCATGGAGGAATTGCCTGCCATCGCTGTGGGTAATTCCAATGGCACATGGTGGCCGGCCGGCGTCGTACTCATTCTGATTATCATGGCGGGATCGATTATTCTTTGGCAGCGCACACGAATGATCCGTAGATCGCCTGCCGAGATTGCGTTGGCCGAGTTGTCACGATTGGAGACGATGGCATCGTCAGCCGATGGATCGGAGACGTCACGTATGGTGCTCTTGACGACCGTCGTACGACGCTATCTCGAATTGGCATTCGCGTTGCCGGCACGCCGTCGAACAACGCCCGAGTTTCTTGGTCTCCTGCAACAGACTCCGCTGCTGAATGCCGATGAAAAGAGGTTTCTGTCACGTTTTTTCCTGGCCACCGACGCCATCCGCTACGCGGGCGTCGCCGCCTCCGCAAGCCAATTTACCGAATGGGCGATTGGCGTTCGCGCGTTGCTTCAGAACAGATCGCGTCACGATACCAGTGCCACTCAATGAAAGCCGCACGTCTAACCGCGCAGCGGAGCGCGATCCTATTCCCTCGCTCCGCTGCGCGCCACGTCTACACATACTCTGCGTCGACAAGTCCGCACAGGAAAGGTGCGCAATCGCGCGAAGAAAATCCGATCAAGAAAAATAGCGAAACCACGTAAAGTCCACGATCACTTTCTGCCGAAGTGTTTAGTATCGCAACCGTCGAATGGGAAAGTTAAGAAGAATGGGTCGCTCGCAAGAATCAACAAGTCGCGCGTAAATTTCACCGCTTCACTAATCGCTCGCCGGTCCCATCCGACCGGCCTGATGAGAGGAGAACTCCGCATGAAGTCCATCAATCCCTGGTACGGCGTGGTCTTCGCAGTTTGTACGGTCGGCCTATGGGGCTGTAATCAGCAACGGGCGGCTACGATTAACGCCAAGATCAACGAACTCGAATCCCGCTACACGAAACTGGAGGAAGACTACCGAACGGTCCAACTCGCGAACGAACAGCAACGAAAACGGCTGACTCATCTCGAATCCCAGAAGTCGAGCCTCGAAACCGAAAAAACCGATCTGACCCGCCAAGTCGCTACCTTGAACACCGATCGCGAGAATCTCTGGAAGCAAGTCAAAATTCGATCCGCCGAACGCGATAACGCCAATGCCAACCTGGTTCAGTTCAGCAAGGAACTGCAAGCGTTCACGGTCCGCGTCGAGTCGGCCTTGAATACCAATACACCCCTGTCCGGCGCGACCATCGTCCCCGTGTCCCGCCGCAACGACTGAGAGCACCTGACGACCCCTGGGCAACACCAGAAACGAAAAACCGCGAGAGAGGATCTCTCGCGTTTTTTTTCGCATCGAGCTATCAGCTATCAGCCATTCAATTGGAACCGTCTGATTCATGACTCCTGCTCACGTCGATCGTTCGATTCGCACCACTGCGCGATCGCGCAGTTCGCGCACGATACGCCTGTACTCGCGCTCCATCAGCTGGCCTTCCAGCTTTTTCCGCACCAGCTTTTGCGTTTTCTCATCCAAGGGCAACAGCCGTTTGTATTCTCGTTTGGCAATGCGAACGATATGCACACCCGTCGCGAACGGCACCACCGGACCGATCTCGCCCTCACGCAGGCCGAACAGGACAGGCTCCAACTCCGATGGCCCAATCTCGCCTTCGCGTTGGCCTAGACCCGCGCCACCGCGTAGCTTGCTGTCGCCTTCGTTATAGACCATCATACGATTGAAGTCTTCGACCGTTCGGCATCGGTTGACAAGCTCCTCGGCAAAGGCCTTCACGTCTTGCACAGTCGGCCGTTCGGGACTCACCGGGATGAAGATGTCCTGCCATTCGATGCGATTGACCGTTACAAACTCGTTCTTGTGCGATTCGTAATAATCGCGAACCTCACGTAAGCCGATTAGATTCTGCACCTGCGGCATGATCCGCGTTCGTGCATATTCCGTCGCAATCAGACTACGTTCGAGCATTCGTCGGGCCGTCGGTTCCAGCTCGCGAATTTGCTTTTCTGGGACTTCGGCTTTGCGCATCCGTTCGAGTGACTTCTCGAATTCCTGATCGACCGCCTCACGCAGTTTTTCCAGGCCGCGCGGATTGTTCTTTTCGAGCTTGCGAACAGCATCCTGATACAGCAACTCTTGTTCGATGATTTGATCGAGCGCTGCATTGATGACTTTCGCCATCTGCTCATCCCGTTGCGAATCGGTCAGCCCGCCCAAACGGCGAAACTCCGGTCCGGCGACCTGCATGACTTCATCGTCGAAGATCGGACGATTGTTAACCCACGCCCGCACGCTGACGCGGACGGTCCCTTTGATCGTCAAATTCGTCTGCACCACAGGCGGATTGAAATCGACCGGCGGCGTGAGTCCCGGCGGCAGGGCAATCCCCGGCGGCGCGCCAAGCGGCGCACCCGTGTCGCTGAATGTACCGATCGGTTTTTTCAATACCACACCCGCAGGCGAATCCGGCGATTGCGGTCGCACCAGGCGAGGCGAAGGCTGTTTGAATAAATCCTTTGAAGGAGACTCAGGCGGCAGCGCCCAATCGGGCAGGCTCGACGCACATCCGCTCAGCGCCCAGGTGCCGACGCCCACGACGCCCGCAATGACTATCCGTTCGTACCAAACCATAACGACTCCGCGCCGAGAAAGGAACCTAACCACAGAGGCACAGAGAACACAGAGAAAATCAAGATAAGTAAAATACACTATGCATCATTTGTCCGAATCGAACATTCGCCGGCACTCTACATCGCCATTGCATTTCTCTGTGTTCTCTGTGCCTCTGTGGTTAATATTTTGGGCAAGCTCGCAACCGGATTACGTGAACCCAATATTCGGGCCTTATACCGCATGGTTCGGCAAACGCAAGAGATGTTTGATGCATTGAAAGAGTACGAGAGGCGAATATTCCGAGGGCTTCAGGCGAAAATAGGCAGCCTGGGCGTCGACGATCACCAGCCGATCATTCGATTGCTTCGTCAATTGTTCCATCTTGCGCGGATGCCCGTATTGAAACACCAGATCGACCGGCCCCGTAGCCTCGATCGGTTGCGGCGTCGTCGCGCCATCGGGTGTATGCCATTTGCCTTCCAGATGCATCGACGCGATCTGCCAATCGCTCGCCAAGATGCGCAATTCCGCCAGCCGCATCAGCCATTCCACCGCCTCGGGTATTGGGCCGTACCGGTCGCGCAATTCGCCGCGGAAATCGATCAAATCTTTCACCTTGCGGATGCGTGACAGTCGGCGATAGATCTCGATCTTTTGCTTCTGCCCAGCAACATAATCGCGTGGCAACACGGCACTCCACGGTAGGTCGATTGTCACTTCCATGTGCGTTTTGACCGGCATGTTCTTCAGGCTTCGCACGGCATTTTCGAGCAAGTTGCAGTAAAGCTCATAACCCACCGCCGCGATATGGCCACTCTGCTGCGTGCCGAGAATATTGCCCGCGCCGCGAATCTCTAAATCGCGCATGGCGATCTTGAAACCTGCGCCTAGCTCCGAGAATTCCTCGATCGCCTTGAGCCTTCGCGATGCGTTCGGCGACATCGGCTTGTCGGCATCGAGCACCATGTAAGCGTAGGCGCGATGCTTGTAACGTCCCACGCGACCGCGCAGTTGATGCAAATCGGCCAGGCCGTAATTATCAGCCTGATGGATGAACATCGTGTTTGCATTGGGAATATCCAATCCGCTTTCGATGATCGTCGTTGCCAACAGAATGTCGGCCTTGTGCTGCACGAACGCCACCATCGCCGACTCAAGCTCGTGCTCGTTCATCTGTCCGTGCCCGATGACGATCGACGCTTCGGGCACAATTTCTTGCAGTCGTTGTTTGATCTGCTCGATGTCATGCACACGGTTATGCACGAAGTAGATTTGGCCTTCGCGATTCAGCTCCCGCATAATCGCATGGCGGATGAGCTGCCGATCCCACCGCACGATGCGAGTCTCGATCGGCAGGCGACCGTGTGGCGGCGTCTCCAGGTTGCTGATGTCGCGGATGCCGAGCAGCGACAGATGCAGCGTGCGCGGGATCGGCGTCGCCGTCAGCGTCAGCACATCGACCATTTGTCGCAGCTGCTTCAATCGCTCTTTATGCTCGACGCCGAAGCGCTGCTCTTCATCGATGATGACCAGGCCGAGGTCCTTGAACTTGACATCCTTCGAGACGATGCGATGCGTGCCGATGATGATATCGACCGTCCCCTCGGCCAGGCGTTTGAGGATGCGTTTCTGCTCCGTGGCGGTGCGGAATCGGCTGACCATCTCGATCGTGAACGGATACTCGGCCATGCGCTGTGAGAAGGTGCGAAGGTGCTGCTCCGCGAGGATCGTGGTCGGCACCAAGATGGCGACCTGTTTGCCGTTGTCGATCGCCTTGAAGGCGGCCCGCATCGCGAGTTCGGTCTTGCCGTAGCCGACGTCGCCGCAGATGAGGCGATCCATGGGCCGCGATTTCTCCATGTCGCGCTTGATCTCGCCGATGGTCGTGAGTTGATCGGGCGTTTCCTCGTACGGGAAGGCGGCCTCGAATTCGCGCTGCCAATCGCTATCGGGCGGGACGGCGATGCCGGGCTTGGCCTCGCGCATTGCTTGCAGTTCGAGCATCTCGCTGGCGAGGTCGAGAACCGCGGCCTGAGCGCGGTCCTTCTTGCGTTGCCACGAGGCGCTGCCGATCTTGGAAAGCTCAGGATCGCTGCTCGCACCGCCGACGTATTTCTGCACGAGATCGATTTTCGACGCCGGGACATAGACGCGCGTGCCGGCGGCGAACTCGAGAATCAGGTGCTCCTCGGTCTGCCCATTCTTCTCCAGCACATGCATGCCGCGAAATCGCGCGACGCCATGGCTCAAGTGAACGACCAGATCGTCTTCGCGCAATTCGAGAAAGCTGTCGATCGCCCGCGATTCCAGCTGGCGCCGTGGCAGCAGAGCCGGCGAATGCTCGCGGTGGAAAATCTCGTGATCGCCAAGCACGACGATGCCGGTGATCGCGTCCGAGGAAGAGAACACGAGCCGAAATCCCGAATGCACGTAACCGATGACGAGCCGTAAGCGGTCGGCTTGCACGAGCTTTCCTGCCGCGAAGACATCGCCCAGGCGTTTGCGCTCGGCTTCATTGTGGCAGGCGATGACGACGAAATCGCTGGCAGCGGCACTGTCGAGTTCGTCGCGCACTTTGGTAACGTCGCCGCTGAACCGCTCCACCGATTCGACGCGCAGATGCAGAGTCTGTTCCGCGCTCGGCGTCGGCATCGCGGCAAGGCGAACACTTGGCAAGGTGATGAGCCGCTTCATCACGCTCGGCACGGAGAACAGGCTGGTAACATCGGGAACGCGTTCGAGATAGTATTTGCCTTGCTCCTCCAGGTCGCCAAGCTCGACCAGCGCGATCCATGATTGGGTCGGAAGATAGTCGCACAGGTGGCCGCGCATCATATCCTTTTCGCCGCGAGCCTTGCCCTGAGCAGTGATCTCGCATGCTTGCACATCGCCCAAGCTGCGCTGGGTATCGAGCGCGAATTGGCGGATCGATTCGATCTCGTCGCCGATGAATTCGATGCGGAACGGAGCCTCAGCATCAGGCGAGAAGACGTCGAGGATGCCGCCTCGCTGACTGAACTCGCCGGGAACTTCGACGGCCTCCATGCGCTGGAAGCCTTGCTCGATCAGCCAACTGATGATGCTACCGCGCGGCGCATCCTGCCCGACGCGCAGGCGTTTGCGGTGCTGTGCGAGTTGTTCGCGATCGGGTACAGGCTGCAGGAGAGCCTGGATAGTCGTGAGCAGGATTTTCGGCGGCGTGTCGTTTTCGAGTTGCCGAAGCGTGCGTAAGCGTTTGCCGCCGATTTCATCGACAACGGTGTTGGCGCCGGGCAGATTGTCCCAGGCGGGAAAGAGGGCCGGGCGTTGGCCGACGAAGCTGTGCAAATCTTGGTCCCACGCATCAAGATCGCGCGGATGGGCGAGAACAACGAGCAAGGTGCCGGGCGTTTGGCGCGACAGCGCACCCACGGCAAGCGCCGACGCTGACTTCCACGCCCCGTCGATCGTGCCAGCCTCGCCACGCTGGAGCGCCGTAATAACCGCGGAGTATCCCTCCGCTCCTTCGATCAACGTCGGGAGTTCCAATAATCGGCCAGGCAACAACCGTGTCGCAGTGCCTATCGACATGAGAATATTGTACGCGATTTACAGCCAACCGTTTTTTTGTGTCGTTCTCAATAATCGATTCATTCAATTCAATGTGGTACGGCGTTCCATTAAATCGCCGGAAAAAAAGGCACTACTCGCTGATCCGCCAAAATAAACTTCACCACAGAGACACAGAGGCACCGAGAAAAGCATCGAAATAATGCGAAGGCACTCCCAATGAACTGTAGTCAACAACAATCAGTCGTGCCCAACGGCCAGTTCTTCGCATTCTCTTCTGTGCATCTGTGGTTAACGTTGGAGTGGAGATGAGCGAGAAGTGTCGAAAATAATGTTGGCGTTGAACGCGGGGATTATGGTAGGATGGGCGGGCGTAATTCATGGACGAAAGCGAAATCTATCGATGGACGCTTCACGTTGATTCGACATCTTTGTAGGTAGCCTTACATGTCCAGGTCCGCATCCATTGCGATGGCGACGGTATTCTTTCTCGTCACCGTCTCGCCGCTGACGGCACAGTTCACGCCGCCGCCGAAGCTCGTGCCCGAATTTCAGACGCCCAGTTTCCCGCAACCGCCCGATAAGCCGGTGGTGCCGACAATACCAATGTCAGGGCCGCCGCGCGTCGTGCACAAGGACGCGGATCGTATGCTGGTACTAGCGTTTGGCGATAACAACAGATTATTGCAGGCGACGATTCGGATGTGGATCGAGGAACAGGGATTTGCTTTGATTGCCACCAACGCAGCAATCGAAAGCGATGATGTGCGTTTGACGGGTGTCGCCATCGCTTTTTTCACGGCGAAGGACGGCGAGACGCGAATCAAAACATTACGCGCAAGTGGAATCAGCGTTGTGCTGAAATTCCAGAAAGCTCCCGTGTCGCTCGCCGAATTCGGCGAGGCTCCGATTCGGTCGGTAAGAGTCAACCACATGGGGAGCGAAATTGCGATAAACGCACCATTCCGCCAAACCGAACATCCGCCACTCATACCAGGAGTATTCGTCGGTGGCTTTATGAATGTATCAATGGAACACGGCCTCCGCTTCGCCTTCGACTCGAAACTCCCCGCGAGCACCATGCTGCCGACGCCGGTCAAGACCCCAGCCAAACGGCCCGCGTGGAACAACGAGGACCTCAGCAAGGTTGCCGAGTTGACGATCGGCGAACCGATTGCCACGACGCTGAGCAAAGACCAGGCACTCGAAGCGACGGCACGCATGTTGGCGAAGATGAACCATCTCAATCGTAAGAAGACCGATGGCTTCATACTCGAACTGATTGCCGCTCGCGCCGACCTGCAAGGCCTGCCGTTCCGCATGGGCGAGGAGTGCCGCACGCGCGAAGAGCAGGCGCGGGTGTTCAACGCCCTCGTCGAGGCGATTCATCAATCCCTGGCGGCGACGAAAAGGGCTGACGGAGACGGAGCATTTCGAGGGGAGATTGTTGAAGCCTTTTGGCAGCAGATGCATGTGGTCCAGGCGATTATCAATAACGGGAACATGAAAGAGGCCAAACAACGACTTCCGCGCGTGACGCAGGAGCAGCTTTATCGCGCCACAGTCGCTGCCCTGACGCAAATCCTGATGCCCGAATCGGAGCATTTTCGCCACGGTTTGGCGAAATATCTGGCGACGATCCCGCATATCGATGCGACGACGGTGCTGGCGAATCTCGCGCTTTACTCCGCTGAAGATGAGGTGCGTGCCGCCGCGATCGAGGGGTTGAAGACACGCCGGGAGCGCGATTACACCGAGACGTTGCTGCGTGGGTTCGACTACCCGCTGCCGGCGGTTGCCAAGCGTGCTGCCGACGCACTCGTAAAGCTGGAGCGGAAGGATGTGCTGGAGAATCTCGTGAAGGTGCTCGATCGAGCCGATCCGCGTTTGCCGATCAAAAAGGCCGGACAGGAGGTATCGGTCATGCGTGAGTTGGTGAAGATCAATCATCACCGCAACTGCGCGTTGTGTCATGCGCCGGGGAATACGGAGAACGTGCCGGACAGGATTCTGAAAGTCGCCGTGCCGTTGACGAGCGAACCGCTGCCCAAGCCGACGGAAGGCGGTGGCTACCAGAGCACTCCGTCGCCGACGCCGGATGTGCTCGTGCGGATCGACATGACTTACCTGCGACAGGATTTTTCGCTGATGATGCCGGTGAATGATGCGCATCCTTGGCCGGAAATGCAGCGATTCGATTTTCTCGTCCGTGAGCGCGTGCTGACCGCCAAGGAGGCCGCCGAGTTTGAGAAATGTCGTGAGATCGAAGAGCCGGGCCGGTTGTCGCCGTACCATCGTGCCGCGCTGTATGCGTTGCGCGAGTTAACAGGCCGGGATACGGAACCGACGGCGGCGACGTGGCGTAAATTGCTTCGCCTGCCGGGGAAATGATCGTAAGGGCCTGGAAAAAACTCAGAATGCGAATCACGAAAGTACGAAAGTACGAAAGTACGAAAACACGAAAGAGAAACTCAAAATATTTTTCGTAATTTCGCACTTTCGTACTTTCGTGATTCTGTATTTGTTGCGGCTTGGCTGCGTTTTGTCCTCTGCGGCTAATTCATGGATTGGTAATTCTTGCCCAGGCCCTAAGATAACGTAATCCCGTTTTCGTTTATGTCGCGCTCTTCCAAGGCGAGCGGCTAAACAATAACATCAAATGGAGCGCAGTAATGATTTTCACTCGTATCGTTTACACTGCCGTTGCCGCCTTGGCGATGGCAAATGCCGTGGACGCCCAACGCGTGGCGGGCGAACGTCAACCGATCCGCGGGCAAATTCAGGGCAGTTCGTCGCTCGTCTCCGCTAGCGGTTTGGAAAAGCTGAAACTGACGGCGGAACAAAAAGCGACGTTCGCCAAGATTGAAACCGAATTCAACGACAAAACCAAGTCGGCCCAAGAAGAGATTCGCAACACCGCCAAGGACGCGGGCCGTGACCGCGAGAAGCTCAAGGAAGCGTATGAAAAATTCCAGACCGCGACGAAGAAGTCGCGAGAAGACGCACTGGCGAAGGTCGCTGCGCTTCTGACCGCCGACCAGAAAGCCGTTCTCACGCAGGTTCAGCAAGAACCCGCAGTGCGTCGGCCTGACGTTGGCGTTCGGCCGATCGTGCCGATTGCGGTCGGCGGTGCGGGGCAGATCATCCCGCCGGGCGTGCAGGCTCGGCTACAGCTGACCGACGACCAGAAGAAGCAGATCGAAGCGATTCAGAAGGACGCCGAGACGAAGGCCCTGAAAGTACTGACCGAGGAGCAACGCAAGCAGTACGAAGAGTTCAAGAAGAACACGGGGCGTGGCGTGTTGCCGGTCCGACCGGTGCAGCGGGAGATTCAAAACCTGCGCCGAGTGAATCCGAACCCCGCGCCGGTCCCGGAAGTGAAGCAGGTTCGCTAGTTCGAGCGCGAATCCAAATGACGCCAGCGTGACGGGAACGATCTCCCGATGCGTCGGCGTTTTTTTGTCCGCGGTTCCGTATTCCGCTTGCGGCTTAGCGCTTGCAAGGCGCCAGGCGAGCGCTAAGCCGCAAGCGGCGATTTCCAAATGTTCAAGTAGGCAAACTATTCCGCCGATAACGATTGTGCCGGATTTTCCACAGATTCCGGTAATCGCCAATCTATCGTTGCGGAATGGGAAAAATGGACAAGATCAACGCAATCTGCCGACGCAGTATTTGGGCAGTCTTGATAGTCTGCATGATATGTGCCGGCGGTTGTACGCGAATCTTCTTTCGCAAGCAAGCGGACAGCGAAGTTGATCGCGTGCTGCGTGAGAAAGACGTCTTCCCACAGTGGAAAATCGAAAACATGCACGTCTATCCTGACATGCGCGCTCGCTTCGCCGATCCGGCATCCCCGGATCATCCGCCCATGCCGCCGGACGATCCCGCAGCGAGATTCCTCGGCCCCAACCCACAAAAACCTCGCCGCGCCGGCGTCGGCTACTACGAAGGCAACGGCTACATCGACCTCCTCGCCGAGTGGGACACCCGCAATCGTACCGAGCGAACCGCCGGTGGCCGCGACGGCGATTCGCCGAGCGTCGCTGAAACGATTAAACAAGTTGCGTTATTGCAAAAACAAAAGGACGTATTCGATCCTCTGCCGGCCCCGAAGCCCGTTGATGACCTGCCGAGCGTCAAGGCGAAGCCGTACTTACTTCGCATCGATCAGGCGATGGAAATGGGCCTCATCAATAGTCGAGAATTTCAATCGCGGCGTGAGGATCTCTACCTGACAGCTCTGCCTGTGACGCGCGAACGCTTCGCATTCTCGGCACAGTATTTGGCGATCGAGCAGATGCTTCGCGAACGCACTGGCGCCAACGTGGGGGCGGGCGACGGCGATCGCTGGTCGTATGCGTCCACCACGGGGGTGAGTAAGCTCTTCTCGACGGGAGCGTTGCTGTTGATCGGCTTCGCCAATCAGACGGTCGTCAATTTCCCCAATCCGACAACGAACGGGTTGACGAGCGTATCGTCGCTCAATCTCGATTTCATCCAACCGCTCCTGCGCGGCGGCGGCAGGGCCGTCTCGCTGGAGCCGCTCACCTTGGCTGAGCGCAACCTGCTTTACGAGGTTCGTAATTACTCGCGATTTCGTAAGCAGTATTACCTATACATGATTGGCGGCGGCGATCTGTCCGCGCCGTTGCCTGGCGCTGTCACCTCGGCGGGGAGTCTCGCTTCGGGCAGGCCGTTGCTCGGCACGCTATCCGGCAGCAACCCCGCTCGGCAGCAAGTCGTGCCAGCCGGGCTTGGCGCCGTCGGCGGCGCGGCGACGCCTGGAACGCTCTTCCTCGGCATCAACTCCTCGCCAACTTCCGAAGGTTTTCTCCCTTCGCTTTACAAGTCCTTCGTCGTGCGCTATGAAGCCGACAACGTCAAGGCGCTTTCCGACGTGCTCAAACTTTTCGAGGCCTACGAAAGCGGCGGTCAGGTGTCCTCGCTCCAGGTCGGCCAAGTCAAGTTGCAGCTCCTTCAGGGCCAAAGCTCGGTTATCAACAACGAGCAGACGCTGCAAACCTCGCTCGACACGTTCAAAACCCAGCTCGGCGTTCCGCTCAATGTGCCGATCGAACTTGACGATCAGCCGATCCGCCCGGTGACGGATCATCTCCAGCGCTTCGACCAGATCATCCAGGACTATCAGGACGCGACGCTGACGCTTGACGAACTGTATCAGAAAACCGACCCAGGCAAGGTACGAGCCGCTCTGCTCGATCGCGCGCGCAGCTCGACGTTGACCAAACTGGCGCCGAAGTTCCTCGGCTCGTTCCCGGCACGCTGGGAGAAGTGGCAGCGTGATTACAAAGATGCCGCCGCGATTTTCAAACGCATGACCGACCTGCGCGAACAGCAGCGCAATCTTCAGGACCTGAAAGCCGATCTTGAGAGGAAAGACACGTCGCTCAGTCCCGCGGACCAAGCCAAGCTGCACGACCTCGACGTGGATATAGCGACGGGCGTTTTGGAACAGGCGATGCGGCGTTATGAAACCTCGCCATGGCTAAAACTGCCCAACGATGCCGAGAAGCTCAGAGAAAAGTCCTCGCGCTGGCGTGATCTGCGTAACGCCTATGTACTCGCGATCGGCGACGCGGGCAAGGAGCGGTTCGACAAATTGCGTCCAACCTGGCCCGCCCTGCCCCCGGTCGTATTCGCCGGCGTCGATCTCGTGCGAACCGATCGCGAGGAATCGTACGAACTCGTGACGCAGGCCGCCCTTGAAAATCGGCTCGACATGATGAACACGCGTGCGCAGCTCGTCGATGCCTGGCGGCAAGTGCGTGTGTTCGCCAATGGCCTGTTGGGCACGTTCAATGTGCAGTATCATGGCACTACGAGCACGCCGGCCGGCGCGAATACGCCATTGGCCTTTCAGAGCGCCAACACGCGGCATCAGTTGGTAATGAACTCCGAGTTGCCGTTGGTCCGAATGGCGGAGCGGAATGCTTATCGCGCAAGTTTGATTGCCTATCAACGTTCTCGTCGTGACGTGATGCAGAAAGAGGACGAGATCGTGGGGCAGGTGCGTTCGGACATTCGGCAATTGCAAGTATTGGCAAAGAACTTTATAATACAACAGCAGGCGTTGGAGCTTGCATATCAGCAGGTGGAGAGTTCGCTGGAGACCTTCCGAGCGCCGCAGGTGCCTGACAACAGTCCGAACGCCGCCGCCAACGCTGCCGCCAACGCCGCCGCCTTAACGAATCAGCTTTTGCAAGCCTATGGGCGTCTTCCCCAAGCCAAGGAACAGGTACTGAAGACCTGGGTCGATTATCAGATTGCACGGCAGCAGCTTTACCTGGATATTGAGCTGATGCCGATTGACGCACGGGGAGTGTGGATCGATGAATACACCGACGTTGCACCCGACCGAAAAACTGGTCAGCTCGAACGGGACGCTGGTGGATTCGTCCGTAACGACCCACGAAACGCACGTTGAGCCGGCGCGGGCGCCAAGCCGTAGGATTCTGCCGCTGGTCGTGATCGGGCTGATGATTACCGCCGGTGTTGCCGCCGTCGGGCTTATCTTCGCCTTCGGGTTCCGTTTCGGCCTTCGCGAACGCTACACGGGACCTACCTCGCTGGTTATGCGTGAAATACTCAAAGTCACCATCGTCGAGCGCGGCACGCTGGAGTCGGCGGAGAACAGCGACATCGTCGTCCGCGTGAAGGCCGGCTCCAAAGGCAGCACGATCGCCTCGACCATCAAATGGGTAATCGACGACGGCACGCAAGTGAAGATGGGCGATTCCATCGTCGAACTCGACGATTCTGGTTTTCAGGAATCGCTGAAGACACAGAAAAACACCGTCAACAAGGCGACCTCCGACTGGATCGAAGCTAAATCCAAAGTCACCATCGCCATTAGCCAAAACGAAAGCGACATCAAATCTGCCGAGGTGTTGCTCAACCTCGCCGAACTCGATTTGCGAAAATACGTCGGCACGATCCCGGCTCTTACCATCTTCAAAATCCCCTCGCGCAACGATCTGCAAAAATATTTGGCGAAAGCCTTCGACGACGACGTACGCAAAGAACTCGGCGGCTCGGACAAACTGACCAGCGAATACCTGCAAGAAATCAACGACATCGAGGGCCGAATCGAAATCGCCCGCTCCGACCGCGAGACCTGGCTTGACCGCGCCTCGTGGTCGCAACGCATGGTCAAAAAGGGCTTCTTCAGCCTCAGCCAAGCCGACGCCGATCAGTCGCGCCTCGCCAGCGCGGAGATTTCGCTTCGTAAAGTCCAAGGCGAACTCGACATCTATCGCAAGTTCAAGCTCGAACGCCAATCCACCAAGCTATGGGGCGACCTCAAGGAAGCGGAACGCGCCCTGCAACGCACCAAGACTCAGGCGGAATCAAAACTCGAACAAGCCCATGCCGACGAAACCGCCAAACGCGCGATTTACGAGCAAGAAGTCGCTCGGTTGCATGACATGGAAAAGGACGAGAAATTCTACAAGATCACCTCGCCGCAGGATGGCCTGATCGTCTATTACGTTCCCGAGCAAAGCCGATTCGGCAGCGGCAGCCAACAGTCGATCGTCGCGCAGGGCGAACCGGTCCGCGAAGGCCAAAAACTGATCCGCATTCCGAACCTTAACAAGATGCTCGTCAATGCCCGCGTCCACGAAGCGATGGTTTCTAAAGTTCGCGGCGACGTGACGCGGCCGACGGCCTACAGCGATCGCCTGCGTTCGCTGTTCATGCTGGGGCGCCATGACGTGCTGGCTATGGCGGTATATCAAGAGGCGTTTGACATTATTCGCGACAAGTTCAAAGAGAAGGAAGTGACGGTGATGCTGAAAGGCCAGGAGGCACGCATCCGCATCGCCGCCGTCCCGGGCAGAATTTTTACCGGGCGTGTCCGCACCGTCGCCTCTGTGGCGTCGCAGGCCGATTTTCTCTCCTCCGACGTGAAAGTCTATCAGACCATGGTTTCCATTGATGACCTCGAGGAGGGGGGCCGAATCAAGCCCGGTATGAGTGCCGACGTTACCATCCTGGCTGACGAAACCCAAGAGCCAGTCCTGGTCATTCCGATCCAATCGGTGGTCGGCAATGTCGCGATGGGCGAGAAACGCAAATGCTTTGTCATCGACGAGGCTGGCTATGCCGACGAACGCGAGATCGTCATCGGATTGAGCAACGACAAGCTCGTCGCCGTCACCTCCGGGCTTGATGAAGGCGAAAAGATTGTCCTGAACCCACGTGCAGTGCTTCCCGAAAAATCCGACCTCAAACCCGGCATACCGAGCACACGCCGCGGCGCGGAAATGGAAGAAGGCGGTAAGAAAGGCAAGGGCAAAAAGGACGGCACGCCAGGCAAAGGCGAAACCGGTACGCCGCCGCCAGGCAAAGGCCCCGGCGGCGCTTCGCTGCAGCGCCCGACTAACACCGCGCCGAACCCGGCCGACCGACTTCAGAGCAAGGGGAAGGAATGATTGTGTATACTTCTCGCGGTAGAAATTATCGCTTTTCCGAACCGATCCAAACATTTCCGAGCCGCGACCGTAAGGGAGCGGCCGACATAAACCGCACGGCATCCAGTCTGCCGCTCCCTTACAGTCGCGGCTCGGAAAAACGACAAACCCAACCGTCGAAAGTATAACAACGCCGGAACCTCACCATGACCGCCGTCGTGCGCATCGAAAAACTGACGAAAGAGTATCGCCTCGAATCGGTCACCGTGCGCGCACTCCGCAGCGTCTCGCTCGCCGTTGAACAGGGCGAATTCGTCGCCCTCATGGGACCGTCCGGCTCTGGCAAATCGACCTTGCTCAACCAGCTCGGCTGTCTCGACCGCCCGACCAGCGGCCGCTATATCCTCGCCAACGAAGACGTCTCACGTATCGACGACGATCGGCTCTCGGAAATCCGCAGCAAGTACCTCGGCTTCATCTTCCAGTCGTACAACCTCTTGCCACAGTACACGGTCGTCGAGAACATCGAAGTTCCGCTGCTGTACCAAGGTTGCCGACTCAACGACAAAACCCGGCAACGCTGCGTCCAGCTCGCCCAGCTCGTTGGCCTGGGCGATCGGCTCGATCATCGCCCGATGCAGCTCTCCGGCGGACAGCAGCAGCGAGTCGCCATCGCGAGATCGCTCGTAAACGACCCGCATGTGATTCTCGCCGATGAGCCAACAGGAAACCTCGATTCACGCACCAGCGACGAGGTTATGCAGATGTTGACCAAGCTCAATGACGCCGGAAAAACGATCATCATGGTAACGCATGAAAACGACATCGCCGCCTGGGCGAAACGCATCATCCGCATGCGCGACGGGCAGATCGAGACGGACGAGCAAAACGTGCGAGCCAAGGTTCGACATGAAATGGCCGGCGAGTTTTCGGCATCATTAAGTTCACTGCTCGCGGAGGCGATACGATAACGGATAGGTAAGTTGACCAACCTCGCGTGGCCAGGATTGTCTTGTCTGAGCCTGAGCGCCAGCGAAGGGCATCACGCGGCCCTTCGCTGGCGCTCAGGCTCGGACTTGGAGCCGATCCGCAAGCGGAGAAACGAAAGAGGCCAAACCATGCCCGCCAACATCAACCATTTCTTTCTGCTATGGGACAAATCCCGCCGCAGCTTCGTGCTTGCGGTGCGTAGCTTGTGGCTGCACAAATTGCGGTCGGCGCTGTCGGTGTTGGGCATCGTCATCGGCACCGGTGCCGTCATCACGCTGATGGCGTTCGGCGAAGGCAGCATGCAGGACGCCCTTGAAGACATCAAACGCCAGGGCGCGACCAACATCATTGTACAAAGTGTCAAACCGCCCGACGACGCTTCCAGCCAACGACGAACCATGACACTCGCCTATGGTTTGACCCACGCCGACTACGCTAAGTTCAAGCAACTCGACACGATCGTCGGCAGCGTACCGATGCGCATCTTCAAACAAGAACTTCGCGAACTGCATCGTATGCACAACGGTCGGGTCGTGGGCACGACGTCTGGCTATCGCAATGTCAACAAGATCGAACTCGTCAACGGCCGATTCCTGAACGATTCCGATGACGACGACATCAAAAATGTCGTCGTCATCGGCGCCGACGTTGCGGAAGCGTTATTTCCCTTTCAGTCGGCGTCGGGCAAAACCATCCAGCTCAACGGACATGATTTCATCATCATCGGCGTTCTCAAGGAACGTACGCCTCTTTCTAACGCCGGCGGCATTTCCGAGGATTATAACAGCGACGTCTACGTCCCGATCAACACTTGCCGCGCGCGGTGGGGCGCCGCCGTCTACCTCCGCTCATCGGGTTCGCGCTCGGGCGAGCAAGTGGAACTGCACCAGATCACGTTGACGATCTCCGACATCGACAAGGTTCGCGACGCCGGCGCTGTCATCAAAGACAATCTCGAACGTGATCATGGCTACAAAAAAGACTGGCTGGTCGTCATTCCTCTCGATCGCATCGAAGAGGCCAAACGAGCCAAGGACCGCTACATGATGTTACTCATCGTCATCGCGGCGATCTCGCTGCTTGTCGGCGGTATCGGCATCATGAACATCATGCTCGCCACCGTCACCGAGCGCACTCGCGAGATCGGCATCCGCCGCGCCCTTGGCGCCAAACGAGCCGACATCACGCTGCAATTCCTCATCGAAGCGACGGTGCAGACAACCGTCGGAGGCGTCATCGGCGCACTGATCGGCATCGGCCTGGTCTTCATCGCGCCGATCGGCAGCGAGCTTATCTTCCACAAAAACCTGCCCGCCCAACTCAACGCCCAGCCGGTCATCATGGCCATGAGCTTCGCCGTCATCGTCGGCGTGACTTTCGGACTGTACCCGGCTTATCGCGCGTCTCGCCTCGACCCGATTGAAGCGCTGCGACACGATTAGCATTCCGCTTGCGGCTTAGCGCTCGCAAGAAGTCGCGTGAGCGCTAAGCCGCAAGCGGAATTCGGAGAAATTCGCTATAATAAAGAAAAATCGCACGTGGAATCCAATACGATGAAACACCTATCTCGCTACCCACTCGCATATGTCATTCTCCTTCTGGCCAGCGTCCTCGTGCTGATGCCGACGGCTCATGCTCAGCAGCAATCGCAGGAGGGCCTCGATTTCTTCGAGCGCAAGATCCGGCCCGTCCTCGTGCAAAACTGCTACTCCTGTCATTCCGTCGAAGCGAAGAAGCAGAAGGGCGGGCTGCTCCTCGATTCACGCGAAGGCCTGCTCGAAGGTGGCGACATCGGCCCTGCCATCGTGCCCGGCAGACCCAAGGAAAGCCTACTCATCAAAGCGATGCGTTATACCGATCCCGATCTGAAGATGCCGCCCAAGAACAAGCTGTCGGACGAAGTGCTCGCCGATTTTGAAAAGTGGATCGCGATGGGTGCTCCTGATCCACGTTCCAAGAACGTGAAGGTCGTGCAGAAGTATCCGTCAATCGAGGAAGGCCGTAAATTCTGGGCGTTTCAGCCGTTCGCGCTGCCCGCCGTCCCGCAGGTCAAGGACGCCTCGTGGGCACGCAATGACATTGATCGTTTTCTGCTGAAGAAGCTCGAACAGAAAAACCTGACGCCCTCCCCCGACGCCGGTCGCGCCGTCCTGCTGCGCCGATTGTACTTCGCGATCATCGGCCTACCGCCGCCCCCGGACGAGATCGACGCGTTCGTCAACGACAAGTCGCCGCAAGCGATTGTCAACGTCGTCGATCGCCTGTTGGCCTCGCCGCATTTCGGCGAGCGCTGGGGCCGACATTGGTTGGATGTGGCCCGTTTCGCCGAGTCGTCCGGTGGCGGGCGCACGGCACTGTTCAAAGACGCCTGGCGCTATCGCGATTACGTCATTTCATCGTTCAACTCCGACAAGGCGTTTACGCAGTTCATCACCGAACAAATAGCCGGCGATTTGCAAAATGCGAAAACGCCGGAAGAACGCTATTGGCAACTCGTCGCCACCGCCTTTCTGTTGCTCGGGCCGACGAACTTTGAACGCCAGGATAAGCCGATCCTCGAAATGGATGTCATCGACGAGCAGATCGACACGATTGGCAAAGGCTTCCTTGGCATGACGATCGGCTGCGCCCGTTGCCATGACCACAAATTCGACCCGATTCCGACGAAAGACTACTACGCACTCGCGGGTATCTTCAAGAGCACGAAGTTTATCGTGCATTCCAACGTGTCGCGCTTTATGGAACGCCCGCTGCCAGCACAGACGCCTCAACTCGAATTCGCGGTCAAGAAACACGAGCAAACGGTCGCATCGCTGAAGGCCCAGATCAAGACACTGAAGGCGAAGAACCCGAACGCCGGCGTCGTCAACGAACCGCTCAAAGGCACTCCGATTGCCGTCAAAAGCCTACCCGGAATCGTGCTTGACGACAGCGAAGCACGTAAGGTCGGCGTCTGGAAGCATTCAATCTTTTCGGGACGATACATCGGCGACGGCTACCTCTTCGACGACCGCGCGAGCAAAGGTGAGAAGACGCTGACCTTCCAACCCGAGTTCACGACCGATGGCAACTACGAGGTTCGGCTCGCCTATATTCCGAGCACGAATCGAGCCGACAAAGTCGCCGTGCGCATCTTCCATCGCGAAGGCGATGATACCGTTTTCGTCAATCAGAAGTTGATGCCGCCGATCGGCAATCGTTGGGTCTCGCTAGGCAAGTATCGCTTCACGAAGGCCAACCAATGGTTCGTGATGATAACGACGGAAGGCGCCAACGGGCATGTGATCGCCGATGCCGTGCAGTTTCTGCCGGAAGAACTGATTAAGGAACCGGCGAGCGTCAAAACTGTGCCGCTGCCGAAATCGACGGGCAAACTTGGCAACCTGGCTGAGTTGGAAACGCAACTCAAACAGATGGAGAAAACCGCACCCGAACGCCAGTTGGCGATGGCGGTGGACGAGGGCGACAAGATTGCCGACTTCCATATCTGCATTCGCGGCATCGTGCACAACAAGGGCGAGATCGCTTCGCGCGGGTTCCTGCAAGTCGCTACGCGCGGCTTGATGCCGAAGCTTGGCACAAAGGAGAGCGGCCGCCGTGAGTTGGCCGCCTGGATCGCCAGCGCCGACAATCCGTTGACGGCGCGGGTGTACGTCAATCGCGTTTGGCATCACCTCTTCGGCTCCGGCCTGGTCCGCACCGTGGACAACTTCGGCGCCACGGGTGAGACGCCGTCGCATCCCGAGTTACTCGATTACCTCGCATCTCGCTTCTCGTCACCACTCGCCGCCGGGGGAGAGGGAGGCATGGGCTGGTCCACGAAAAAACTGATTCGCGAGATCATCCTGTCTCGCGCCTATCAGATGGCCAGCGAAACCAACGTCGAAGGCGTGAAGGCCGACCCTGAGAATCGGCTGCTTTGGCGCATGAATCGGCAACGTTTGCAGGCTGAGCCTTTGCGTGACACGGTTCTTTCCGTGAGCGGCCGACTCGACCGTACGACCCTGGGCAACACGATCAAGAAGGGCACCGGTGCCGAGCGCGATTACGTGTTCGACGACGTTCGCCGAAGTGTCTATACGCCGATCTTCCGCAATCGGTTGCTGGAGATGTTTGAAGTATTCGACTTCCCCGATCCGAACATGGCTCTCGGCAAGCGCAACGTCAGCACCGTACCGACGCAGGCACTATTCATGATGAACAGCCCGTTCATCATGACGCAAGCCAAGCAGGCCGCCGCGGTGGCGCTGAAAGATGCCAAGCAGACGGATGCTGAGCGCATCGACCAGGCCTACCGCAAATCGCTAGGCCGGCTGCCGACGGCGCGCGAACGCGAGTTGGCGTTAGGTTATGTGACATCGGTGGCGTCGCCGCAGCGAGCGGTGGCGTGGGAGCGGTTCTATCAGACGTTGTTTGCGTGCGTGGATTTTCGGTATGTGGATTGAAGATCGCTTGCAATCATGCGGCGCTATTGCTGGTCGGCACTGGGATATCTTCCAGGCCGACGACGCGCATCATGGCCAAGCGGATGGTTCGGTCATAGATGGTGGGATGGTCCGGATGAGCGAAACCGATTTGCAGGTCATTCCATCCAACCCATACAAGGTCTGGGTGGGCGATGTCGTAACTCAATCCTTCGCTGGCGATGATCCGCACAGAACGGAATGGCTTTTCGTTGAGGCGACTTTTGATGACTTCTGGACTGAACATGAGTAATTCTCCTGGGGGTTTGTGGTATCATGACCGTTGAATAAATTGTCGTCAATGAGAAAAAGCGAAATGCGTCGCAGGAGCCAATAATGATATTTGATCGAATAACTCACAATCCGGCGATAATGGGCGGGAAGCCTTGTATTCGTGGCCTTCGCGTCACCGTTGGCACGATTCTCGGGTCTGCTCTCAACAGGCGTCTCGCGCGAACGAATTCTCAAAGGCTATCCGTGGCTCGAAAACGAGGACATTGAAGCATGTCTGGCATACGCGGCGTGGAGGCTTGAAGAACGCGAGGAATCGTTGGTCACGACATGAGTCATTGCCTGTCCGCAGGAATTTGAGGGAAAATCCGTGGAATTCTTCACGCACCGCGCTTATATATTGCAAATACAACCTCCCATTGGGTGAATTTTCGCCGAACGACCACGAAGATTGAACAAAATGCCCCTAATTCTCCGTCTATCCGCATACAAGTCGTTCGCTCGCCAATATTCCTAATACTTTTGACAGGCAGTTTACACGGTGAATGGAATTACGATAAAGCAAAAGGAGGCCCACCAATGCCCGAAACCACACTCGAACAGCGAATGACAGTCATCGAGGAAACGGTGCGCGAACTGCAGGACGCTGTGAATTCTCGCACGCCGAAAGTAGACTGGCTGGATCGTGTCATTGGCTCAATGAAGGATGAACCGGCCTTTGACAAAATGCTGGCGTATGGTCGAGCGGCACGGGAAGCGGATCGGCCATGTGACGCGAATTGCGTGTGATTTCACGAAAGTGCCTGGAGTGGATATCGAAGATTGGACGATTTAGCGGTAAGATAATTATTGGAAACTCGAACTGTTCCTTCGTCAGAAATCAGGATCGTTACGATGAACCACCCCATCTCCCGTCGCACTGCTCTCCAATCTCTTGCATGTGGTTTCGGCTCGCTTGCCCTTGCTGACATGCTGCATGCCTCAGAAAACCCACTGGCGGCTCGGCAGCCACATCATACGGCCAAGGCGAAGCGCGTCATCTTCATCTTCATGCAGGGCGGGCCGAGCCATGTTGATACGTTCGACTACAAACCTCGACTTGAACGCCAAGACGGGCAGATGCGCTCGTTCGACGACGCTCGCACTTTCGCACGCGAACGCCGGGTGATCGAACATCGCATCATGAAGAACATGTGGCCGTTCCGACGGCATGGACAGTCGGGCAAGTGGGTGTCGTCGCTGTTTCCGCATATTGCGCAGCACGTTGACGACCTCTGCTTCCTGCAAGGCATGCACACCGAAGGCATCGCCCACGGGCCGGCCACGCTGTTTATGCACACCGGGTCGATCAATCTCGTTCGCCCATCGGTCGGCGCCTGGACGCTCTATGGCCTGGGCACGGAGAACAACAACCTGCCGGGCTTCATGACCATCTGCCCCTCGATGGGCAATGGCGGGCCACGCAACTGGGCGAACTCGTTCCTGCCGTCGGCCTTCCAGGGCACGGCAATCGGCCGAGCCGGCATGCCAACGACCGACGCCCGAATTCGCAACATCACCAACGCGCAGCGAACGCTCGACGAGCAACGCGGGCAACTCGATCTGTTGCAGGCGCTGAACAGCGAGCAGGCGCGGCGGACGGCCAGCGATTCCGACGTGGACGCCGTCATCAGCTCCTACGACCTCGCCTTCCGCATGCAGACGCAGGCACCGGGCATTCTTGACATCTCACGCGAAACGCCCGAAACGCTGAGGCTCTACGGAATCGGCCAGGCGGGCACTGACAACTTCGGTCGGCAGTGCCTGATGGCGCGGCGGCTGGCCGAGGCAGGCGTGCGATACGTGCAGATCAACTATGGCGACAACACCGACAACCCGGCATGGGACCAGCACTCGAACCTGCCGATGCACGCCACACACGCGCGCAACACCGATCAACCTGTCGCCGGCCTGCTCGCCGATCTCAAACGCCGCGGCTTGCTCGAAGACACGCTCGTCTGGTGGGGCGGCGAGTTTGGCCGCACGCCTTATGCCGAGCGCAACGGCACCGGGCGCGATCATAATCCCAACGGCTTTACACAATTCCTCGCCGGCGCCGGCGTCAAGCCGGGCTTTGTCCACGGCGCGACCGACGACTATGGCCATCACGCCATCGACGGCAAAGTCCATATGCACGACATGCACGCCACCATCCTGCACCTACTCGGGCTTGACCACCTGCGACTTACCCACCGCTTCGATGGCCGCAACTTCCGCCTCACCGATGTGGCCGGCCACGTGGTGGACGAGATTATTGCCTGAGCCCATTCGTTGGGTATCGACAAAAAAGTTCCGACCGATTCTCTCGGCCGGAGCTTTCTTATTTACATTTTGGCAATACTGTTACGCGTTCCCGCCGATGTAAATCGACAGATTCGCGGTGACCTCAGCAAGACCGTCGAACACCGTGAAGGTCAGCACGCCGTCATATTCCAAATTGCCGATCGGCGTGTCGTCGATGGTGATCGCCGCGCCTGCCGCCGTTGTTCGGCCGCAACCTCTTACGAGCTATCTTCCATGGCTAAAACAACATTCGCTCTATGCGTCGCTTTCGTCCTTGGTTTGTTGTCGCCACTCACAACAGAAACCAAGGTGCAGGCGAAAGAAGACGAAAATCGGCAAGCAAAAAATGCCGCGAAAATCTACGTGATCGTGACTGCCCAACTTTACGAAGTCGATGATGCATTTTACAAGAAACTCGCAAAGGCCAGGTGGCGCTCGAAGGAAGATCTCGACGAACTAGAACGCATATTTCTGAACCCGCCAGAGAAAAGACAGCCCGATGCTCCATCGGAATATGTCCCTCTCGAAAAACAAAAACTGCTCCTGACCGGAAAAAAGATCAATATCGCCCCCGGCCAAGAAAGCCTGGTGCTGGTCGTGAGCAAGACAATCAACTGCTTGCAAAGCCCGGACCAACTTCGACAAGGTAAGAAAGGCCTGCAGACGATCCAAGAGGGCGTGTCTCTCCGCGTGCACATTCAAATCAGTCTGGACCGACGTTTCCTTCGTGTCAAGTTTATGGAGAAAAGTCTGGAACTCGAAGGTATCGAAAAGGTCAAAGTTGTCCTGGGCGACAAGGAAAAAGAAGTCGTTGGGGAAGTTGCTTTCGTGAAGGAAGCCGAGCTATCCCGCGTGCGTGATATTCCCGACGGCGGAACGTTTCTGCTTCCGCTTCAGTATCGCCCCCGCGCGACCAGGGACAAGGACCGTTGGTTGGTTGCACAGCTCGTCCCACGGATTTACATTGAGGCGGAGGAGCGAGAACTTCGCGGCCCCGTTCCGAAGTGATTCAATGCGTTACTGTTGAGAGACGTTGTCCATCGTGCGGACAAAATGTCACCCGATTCGAGGTCGTCAATTGACGTGAATGGAATTGGGCTTTGAAATTGCCTGCAGGATGCCGATTTTTTAATGCGCTGGCAAGCCGTCCCCCATCCTTACTGGCGCCGCCCCTTCGCAATGACAGCACGTGTTGTGTTGCCGTCAGCAGGCGGTGCGTTTCGTCTTCGCTCATTTCGCTAATGAATTTGCAACCGAGCGTCCATTGGCCATTTTCAGAGCGAACGTTCATGACTTTGACGAAGACCGTGTAGGGTTCGCGAACGCCGTCGCCGGGGATTTCGACAGCGAGGACGGCGTTCTTCTCGAAGCGACGGACGAGCCGCGACCGGATACCGCCGCGCGAAATGTTGACGATCACGCCCTGCCAGCGGTGTTCGGCCCTCACCTGGATCGAGGCCGGCTGACAGACCGTTGGCACGTCGCACGGCTGGCGTTCAAAGACACAACAATCGGTGCTGGGAGCTGGCGACGATGACGCAGTC
This sequence comes from Gemmataceae bacterium, assembly GCA_009697105.1. Lineage (GTDB taxonomy): Bacteria > Planctomycetota > Planctomycetia > Gemmatales > Gemmataceae > SIAQ01. Next base: position 54,618 of record SIAQ01000001.1, read on the forward strand.
GCGAAATTCAATGCAATCATGACGATGGCACTCCTCGGGCGGGCTTGATGCCGAACCTTACGTCTCGCGGGGGATTTGTCAAATCGCAATCGTTTAGCCGCTCGCCTTCTTTGGCGAGCGCGGACACGGTACTGCGGCGAACGTGATTTCGCTCACGCTCGCCGAAGGCGATCGGCTAAACGTGGCCAGCTTCATTTTTTCCGCAGGCCTTTCATGTAGGCGTACAGGTCGCGCAAGTCGATATCGGTCAGGTCGTCGAGCAGGCCGGCGGGCATGAACGAGATGGTACTCGGTTGTATCAGCTGCAAGTCCTCGCGCGAGATTCGCACGGTGGTATCGGGCGTGGTTTGAAGTAGCGTCAAGGCCGGTGAATCGTAGATCAGCATGCCGTTATGCGTCTTGCCTGATTTGGTGATGATGGTCGTCGGGCGGTAGGCAGGCGCGATGTCCTTGTTCGGATCGATGATGGCGACGAAAAGATCGTCACGCGAAAAACGTTGGGCGATGCCGGTGAGGTCTGGGCCAAGCCGACGCGCTTCGCCGTGACAGCGGAAGCAGCTTTTACGCTGGAATATGGCTTCGCCGCGCTTGACATCGCCGTCAGTAGAGTCGAGGGTATCGAGCCGTTTCTTCCACGTGGCGAAATTAGCGCTGGCTAGGCCGGGTAGCTGGGCGGCTTGCTTGGGATAGGTCGTCGTGTACCACGAGGCCCATGTCTGCGCCGAGTCATTCGGCAATTTCAAATCCGTCCAACTCTCCAGCAGCCGAAGCAGAACAAGCCGTGATTTCGGATCGGGCTTCTGCGTCTCCAACCGGCGATAGGCCCGCACGACTTTGCCGAGGTCCAGCGGATCGACGCTCTTCGCCGACACCTGCAACCTCGCCAGCGCCTCACCCGCAGCAATCACCACCGGTGTCTGCGGCGACGCTAACGCATCAAGGAAGCGAGCGTGGTCCGCAGTGTCGCCTTTTTTCGCCAGCAAGAGCGCGACGTTGTCCGCCAATCTTGGATCGGCGAATTGGGCACGCAATATCGGCAGCGACTCCTTGTCCGGCAGCGTGCCGACGAGCTTCACCAATTCCGGCGTCCAGGCGGCGCGGGCGTCGTCCTCGTCGAGCTTGCCGATGCAGGCCAGCAGCTTCCGCGTGGCAATTTGCTTCTCGGCATCGGGCAGGTGATGTGCATACACCGCATGATCGGGCAGGCCGAAATGCGGATCGTTGACCAGAACTTGCGCCAACGGCGGGTCGAGTTCGAGCAAACGATCAAGTAGCGCTTCGAGGATGCCCGGAACCTGATCGGTCGGCTTCGCGCCGCGCTCAGCAAGCTTGACCTGGATGTTGTTGAGCGCGTAGGCCGTTTGGCGAGTAACCTCCGCATCGCGCTTGCCCGTCATGCGCGAGAAGGCGAGCAGGTAGTGGATGTCGTCCTCCGGCGTACTCGTTTTGGTCCATAAGCTGGCGATACGTTTCGGGAAATCATCCCAGCCGACGGCCAGCATGCCTAGCAGGCGGGCGCATTCACGGTCGAGATCGGAGTCGCCTGTTGGGAACTGCTTCCTGATGGCGTCCACTGCGATGAGTCGATGGCCTATGGTCACGCCATCCGGATTGGCCGCAAGGTAACCAACGAACGGCTTGGTGGCTCCAGGATCGACCTTCACATCGCCGAGCGCGATCTGCATGAGCCGAACGGCTTCCAGTCGCAGTGCCACGCTTTTCTCGGAATTGAAGACCCCCGCGCTCAACTGCATGACGGTGTTCTTCTCAGCACCCCAACACTGCGCGAGTCGAACTCCCGCCGGCCCCGAGTGCGCATTGGGATACGCGTTCAGGAAACTCAATCGACCCTTGCCTTGGGCGACAGCAAGTGCGGCAGCACGCACGCGGCGATCCGTGCTTGTAAGCGCCGTCGTCCAGTCGCATGGCAACTTCCCGTCAATCGCGTACGGCAACGCTTGTAGCGATTCCCACGCAGCCCGGGCGATTCGCGGATGAGTCGCGAACGTGTTTTCTGCGAACAATCTCCGCCCATAATCGGTTTTACCCGTGCGAGATACGGCCCATAGGACTCGCGCGATAATTTCCGGATCCTCGCCTCTTCTAACGCAGACCCTTCTTGCCATCAGTTCGACGCTGTCCGGGAAAAGTTCGGTGAGGATTTCGATGGCGCGGATGCGCTCCCGCTGCCCTAGATTGGCGTTCGCCGCAGCCAATACGAATTGCGCCGTGCCGATTCTCTTCGCTTCGGGAATCCATTTAGCGCGCGACCAACTCGACAACGGTTCGTCGGCGCTTAGCACGAGATTGATCGGGAACGGAGCCGGCACATCGAGCGTGTTCGGGCCTTTGTACGACACGCGAAATACGCTGCCGCGCGTGCCCCGACCGCCGATGGCGATGAACAGATCGCCGTCGGGTCCCACGACCATGTCGGTCGGCGCGAAGCCGACATCGCCCGTCGTTTGCATGAACACTTCCATTTTCGTTTTGAAGGTCGAACCATCGCGCTCGTATGGGAAGAAATACACTCGACCAAAGGTCCAACAGGCGCTGAAGATGCCATTGCGATAGCGCTCGGGAAACTGGCGATGGCGGTAGACGAGGATTCCCGTCGGCGAGCCGCGACCGATCTCCCAGGCACGGGCGGTGCTGTCGGCCCAGATCGGCGGGCGCGACCAGCCACCCATCCAGCCGGGCAGAATCCAGCCGTGATGCATCCCCTGGCCGATGTCGAAGAGCCGAGTCGGCGCATAGTATGGCATGTAGTGGATGCGTTCGCCGTCGGCATCGACGGTCACGATTTCGCCGTGCGCGGTGAAGGCGAGGTCGTAGGGATTGCGAAAGCCATGGGCGACGATTTCGCGCTTCTTTCCATCAGGCGAAAAGCGCACGACGACGCCGGAGTTCGGCTGTTTGATCGGCGAGCTGGGCGTATTGGCGTGCTCGGAAGAGATGCCCGCGTCGTTGCCGGTGATCATGTAATACCAACCGTCAGGTCCGCGAACGATGCCGTTGGCGGCGTGTTCACCGTCGTTCTTTGTGCTGAACCAGGGTGGCGGAAACGTGTCGGCCTTGCCCTGTCCAGTGCTATCGATGAGCCGGCGAACGCCCTGGTCGCCGTTGCAGATGAGATCGTCGCCGTCGAAGCACATGCCGTGAGGACCGCTCTTGGGCAGATTGGAAAAGAGCGTCGCCTTGTCGGCTTTGGTCGCACCCTTGGCGTGATGCAGGGTTTTGATGTAGCCCTTGCTGGCGACGACGATCCGTCCTTTCGCATCGACGGTCATCGCGTGGATATCTGTGACCAGCGAATCGTCGGCATAGAGCGTGACCTCGAAGCCCTCCGGCACCGAGAAGCCGAGGTTCTTCGCCGCATTTTGCGCGAGGAGTTGGGATGTGCCAAGGAAAAGCGACAACAGCGCGAACGTGATGCGCAACAACATGAGTGGAACCCGCGGTGGGAGGAAAGGTCGCCGACGATCCGTAGCGTCGACATCGCAGGCATTGTATGCGGGCGTTGGCCAATGTCCGCGCGTCACCGTCACGGCGAAAATTTGGCGATGATCGCCGCCGCGCTGCGCAGCCCATCGACGGCGGCGCTGACGATGCCGCCCGCGTAACCGGCGCCTTCACCGACCGGATACAGGCCGGCGACGCCTGGCGATTCGCGAGTCACATCGTCCCGCTCGATGCGGATCGGCGAGCTGCCGCGCGCCTCCGGGCCGACCAGCACGGCATCGCGCAGGAATCGGCCATGCCATCTTCGATCGAGAATCGGCAAGCCATGGGTGAGCGCGTCGCGCACCACGGCCGGCACGAGCGACGCGATTTCCGCCAGCACCAGGCCACGCGGATAGCTGCACGCCGGTTTCGACGTGGTCGGCTTCGCCGCGAGATAGTCGTTCGCGCCTTGTATCGGACAAGCATATTCGCCGCGACCGATCGCGAATGCCAGCTTCTCGAATTGCGCTTGCAAGCGCACGCCGGCGAGTACGTCGGTCCCGCCGAATTGTTCCACCGGAATCGTCACCACCAGGCCGCTGTTGGCGAACGGCGAGTCACGCTTCGATAGGCTCATACCGTTCGTGCAAAAATAGCCTGTCTCCGATACGCTGGGGATGATGTGGCCGCCCGCACACATGCAGAACGTGAACAGATCGTGTGGCCCGCGGGCGACGAGATTGTAATCCGCCGAACCGAGTTGCTCCTCGACCCGGGCCGAACCGTACTTCACACGGTTGACGCTCTCCTGCGGTTGCTCAATGCGCACACCAAACTGAAACGGCTTGGGCGCGATCGGCACGCCGCGATCGACGAGCATCGTTATCGTGTCGCGCGCGCTGTGGCCAATCGCGAGCATGACGACATCGGCGGGCAGATAGCCGGACGAGGTCGTCACGCCACGCAGCGTACCATCGGCGATGTCGAGATCTTCCACGCGGCAGTTGAAGCGGACTTCGCCGCCGCGTGCTTCGATGGCCCGGCGAATCGCCTTGACGATCGCTGGCAGCCGGTTGCTGCCGAGATGCGGGCGGTAATCGTAGAGGATCGACGGCTTGCCTTTGCATTCGGCGAAGAGTTGCAACACGCGCTGAACGTCCGATCCCGAGCTTCGGCATGTCAGCTTGCCGTCGCTGAACGTGCCCGCGCCGCCTTCGCCGAATAGGTAATTGCTTTCGGGTTCAAACGTGCCGCCGGCGTCAAAGCGGTGCACATCCTGAATGCGTTCGCGAACCGCCCTACCGCGCTCAAGCACGATCGGGCGATAGCCACACTCGGCAAGGAAGTATCCCGCGACTAGCCCCGCTGGCCCGGAGCCGATAACAATCGGTCGATGGCGCATCGGCATGCTGCCACGGGGCGGCATCTCGAACGTCGTTGCCTGGTAATGGTCGATCTGCAAGTCGCGATGCCTGCGTTGGGCCTTGGCGAGCAGGCGATCTTCGTCAGCATGAAGTACGACCTCGGCCGAGTAGACGAAGTGAAACTCATGCTTGACGCGAGCATCGAGACTCTTGCGCAAGATGCGCCAGCGTGTCAACTCCGTCGCCGGCACGCCAAGCACGCGCGCGAGATGCGTCGGCAGAGCCGATTCCGGCTCGTCGATGCTCAGTCGCAAATTAGCGATGCGCAGGGTCATAGTTCAAACCGCCCCCAAGCCCAGCCCCGTCAGCGTGCCGGTGGCGAAGGTTCCGTCGGTAACGATGAAGATGCCGGGGTGCGTCTTGGCCCATGGCGTGTTGGCGGCGGGACAGTATTGGCGGGCGTTCGATTCGATCGCCGCGACGCCGGGCACATGCGCCGCCAGGCCCGCGGAGTGGATGAGCGACGCACCGGGGCAGGTGAGGTCTTGCACGCACAGGAACATGCCGAACTTTCGCGCCGCCGCCGCCAGCATGAGCGACTGCGATTGGCCCTTGCACGCCTTCAGCGCGACTCCGGTGTAGCCCATCGCGCGCGCGAGCATTATGCTTTCCAGGTCAATCAGCGACTCATCAATAACGACGGGCCGAACCTTGGCGGCTTCGTGCATGACGTTATGCCGATTCGCTTTCAGGTCACGCGCCGTCGGCTGCTCGATGTACTGAATGCGGGCAAAGCCATCGGGCCGACTGGTCTGAACACGCTGCAAGAATTCAAGAAGATACTGCACGTTCGGGCATTTCTCGTTGAAGTCGAGCGAGTAGTACCACTGCTTCACGCCGCGCTCTGCCTGCGTTCGCTCAGCCACGCGATCGACGCCGGCGACTCGCTCGACGTCCCAATCGATGTTGTCTCCATTGAGCTTGATCTTGAGGTGCGTCAGGCCATCGGTTTTGATCCATTCGCCCAGCGATTCAGGCAACCCATCGTTGAGGCGCTTGGCGATATCCGTGTCCTCCAGCGGATCGAGCGCGCCGACGAGGTGATACAGGGGCATCTTCGCTTTAGGCTCGCGATCGATATAGCGGTCGAGCGTCTCGCCACGGAAGGCATCGCCGAGGAAGTAGCCGAGATCGTGATTCATGAAATCGAGGCCATAGGTGTGATAGCAATTCAGCCCGTGCACCTTGCCAAACGCATCGTGCAAAGCGGCATCGAACGGGCTGGCGCAGACGAGCGTGCACAGCGTCGGGATCGGCTCGGCAAGTTTGAGTTGAGCGGAAACCTCGGCAGCGGCGCGTAGGTAGTTATGTTCCAATGCCCACGTAATGTCGATCGGATGGCCGACTTCCTTGCATGTGCGCGTAATCTCCGCAACGCGCGTGACGACCGTTTTCATCGCGGCCAGCGTTTGATCGTAGGAAATCGCTTTCGACGGAAACGACCAGACGTTGCCCATCGGCATCGACCCGAACCCGCGTGCCGACTGGCCTGAGAGTGTGCTCACCGTGACTTCGACGTCCAGCATCGTAACGCGATCGAGTGCCGTGCCGCCGAATTTGATCGGCGTGCGGTAGTGATGGTCCTCGAAGCGAAAGGTTACGTCTTCGATGCGGATATTGGTGCTTTTCACGTTCGTAAACTCCGATTGATGGGCGTTTTTCCGAGCCGCGACCGTCAGGGAGCGACTGACTGCGTGCCGTGCGTTTCGTGTCGGCCACTCCCTGACAGTCGCGGCTCGGAAAATATTTGCTCTATGCATGGGCTAAACATTTTATTTCACACGCAACAATTCGCCATCGCCCGGGGCCAACGTCAAACGCAGCTCGCGGTTTTCGAGTTTGAGCGCCGTCCATTTTGCCGAGGCGAACCATCAGCCCCGCCTTGCGGCAGACTTCAAGCTTGTCCAACTCCGCCTCGACGCAGTTGAAGCCCTTGGACTTCGTGTGTTTTGCGAGTTCGAGCTGAACCTCGGGTTGATTAGAAAAGTCGGCATAGACGATGACCATCATCTCCGGATAGCGATACTTGGGGCGTGCCTTCTCCTGGCCATGTAAATGGGTGAGACCGATGGTGAAGATCAATAGCGATCCAACGAATGCTTTTGTTGCAAGCTGCATGTCATCCTCCGAGATTTTCTATATTTCACACTGTTGAAAATGTCGTATTTTCGGACGAATAAAACCTTTTCCGAGCCGCGACCGTCAGGGAGCGGCCGACAAGATGCCGTGCACACACTGCCGGCCGCTCCCTGACGGTCGCGGCTCGGAAATGCGACAAACCCGCCCGTAGAGGGACTATTTGATGCAGGCGTTGCTTCAGGGAATACAATACACAAATCGCACGTATTCGTAGATTCATTCGTTTGGCCGAGGCTAAATCTATGTCCCGCACCGCTCCGTATTCCCGCTACCTACTCCCCGTCGTTGCCCAGGGGCTTGAGCCGATCGTCGTCGCGTCGGCGTCCGGGCGCACGGTCGTCGATGTCGATGGTACGGAGTACCTCGATTGTTTTTCGGGCATTTCCGTCGTCAATGCCGGGCATAATCATCCACGCATCCTGGCGGCGGCGCGAGCGCAGATGGACAAGCTGGTCCACGCAGCTTCGTGCATCTACCACGTTCCCGTCGTCGGGCAACTCGCCGAGCAACTCGCGCGGATTGTGCCGACCTCAACCGCCGCTTCGACCACCCATTCCGCCGAACCGCCTGCCACCAAGGCGTTCTTCTGCAACTCCGGCGCGGAGGCGAACGAAGGCGCCATGCGGCTCGCCAAACAGCACACCGGGCGGCGCGAGATCGTCGCCCTCGCCTATGGCTTTCATGGCCGCACGATCGGCACGCTGTCGATCACGGGCAACGTCGCGCGGAAGAAGAACAACGGCCCGTACCTCTCCGGGGTCGCTTTCGGGCCGGCGCCCTACTGCTATCGTTGCCCGCTGAATCTGAAATATCCCTCGTGCGATCTCGCCTGTGCCAGCGCGCTCAACGACACGATTCGCGTCCAAACATCGGGTGACGTGGCGGCGTTCGTCGTCGAGCCGATTCTTGGCGAGGGCGGAATCATCACCCCGCCCGCTGACTATCTCACGCTCGCCGGCAGCATCATGCACGAGCACGGGGCGCTGCTCATCATTGACGAAGTGCAGACCGGGTTTGGCCGCACCGGCAGAATGTTCGGCGTCGAGCATTCGCCGAACGTCACCGTGGACATCATGACGATGGCGAAGGGCATCGCCGCCGGCTTTCCGCTCGGCGCATTCTCCGCGACCGAGAAAATCGCCGAGGCGATGAAGTCGGGCGATCACTTGTCAACATTCGGCGGCAACCCAATCGCCTGTGCCGCGGCCCTGGCGAACATCGCTGTGTTGCAAGACGAAGGCATGATCGAGAACACCAATCAACGAGGCGGTGAACTAATGACACGCTGCCAGGCGATGGCGGACAAGCACATGCTCATTGGCGAAGTGCGTGGCCGCGGTTTGATGATCGGCCTGGAGTTGGTGAAGGACCGCACGTCGAAGGAACCCGCCGCGGCCGAGGCGAAAATGGTACGGGCGAAGATGCGCGAGCGCGGCATTCTCGTCGGTATCGGCGGCGTGTTCGGCAACGTCGTCCGATTGCAGCCGCCGCTCTCCATCACTGCCGATGAATGCGACCGCCTGGCGACAACGCTTGACAGTGTGCTGGACTTGCTTGGCGTTTAGCGCTCGCATGGCCCACCGCGCGCGCGTCAAACGCCAAGCGATTACCGCAGCAATTAACGTTCGCCGTCACGATGTTGAGCGCACAGTATCCCGCGATCTTGCCTCGCATGCAACCAGGACAGGCGATTTCGTCTTTGCTCCAACTCATCCAGGCGACGAAAACAAACAAAAAGATCGGCATGGTGTAATACTTCATGCTGTCGGTCTCAACATGGCAATGCGGGCACGGAATGCGGGCGCCAAGCGGCAGGCTAGTCGTTGCCACGTTGAATTTTTGCTCGCACGTTGGGCAGTATCCGGTAACGGCCTCGTCGGGCATCAGCACGATATCGCAGGATAAGCAGCGCAGGGCCATGGTGTTCACTCCGATTTCGTAGTTGCACGCTTTCTCGCCAAGTACCAGTAACCGCCGATCAGACCAGCGATCGTCGCTATTCCAAAAAAGCCGCTGAGCAACGCAATCGCAAGAACCACGCCGACATTCGCCGACGCATCATCGACGTTGGCATGCTCGCCACGACGCACGCTGGCATTGCCGGAACGCAGGTCAAACGTCCAGGTTCGGCCATCGTTGACCTCGACAGCAATCGTCTCGGCGGCTTCGTCGAAGGTCGTCAGGCCATGCCAAATGCAGCTGGGGCACGCCTCCTTGATGGCACTCTTGTGGGCGAGTTCCGTGATCTTATATGAGCGAATCCGTTGGCCTTTGTGATAGAATTGAACGCCGTCGCCGGTGCATTCGGCCGGATAGACGATGTTCGCCAGATACTCGCCATTGCGCGACAGGAATACTTCGCCCTCGAAGCCCATCGGTAGCATCCATATCGGTTTACGTGAGTTGTCGTTGGGGTAGAGGCCGCTCTGCGGATAGAGATCGTTGAGCTCGTTGGCGGCGTCCGGCCCGTTGGCTTTGGAATAGAGCATCACGAGCAGGTATTTGCCGCGGCCCATGACTTTCTTGTGCGAACGAAGCGGCGCCATTTCTGCCCAGGCGACGAGCGGGAGAAGCAACACGATGAATAGTGAAAGGGTACGCGCCATGCATCTCTCCGATTGAGAGTCGACTTCTATTTCTGCCGCTTGCGGCTTAGCGCTCGCGCCGCGTCGTGCGAGCGCTAAGCCGCAAGCGGCAAAAGAAAAATCCCATGCACTATTTATCGATCCGCACGTTGGCCGTTCGCCAGATGCGGATCGTGCCGTCGCTGCCGGCTGAGGCGATGAACGATTGATCGGGCGCGATGGTGACGGTCCGCACCGCGCCGCGATGGCCGACGAGAGTGAATAATTCACCGGCGAAGTCGAAAATTTTGACCGCGCCGTCGTCGCTGCCGGACGCGAGCAAGCCGCCTGTCTTGGGGTCGAAAGAGGACGCCAGCGCTCGCACCGGTTGGGCATGCGAGCGGATGAAGCGGCCGAAATTGGGTTCCATTTTGATGTTGGCGACACGTTCGTGCGGGTCGACGGAAACGATGCGTATCATCTGGTCCGTGCCGGCCGAGACCATGGCGATGCCTGATTCAGGATGGTCGCCGCGGGTGGCGAAGATTGCGAGGGATAACGCATCAATGCCGCCGTTGTGCAAGTCGGAAACCGTGCGGACGTCTTTCCTGTCGGTTTCGCCCAAACAAACGAGGCCGTCCTTGCCCGCGGAGACAAACGTGCGGCCATCACGTGTGAACTCGACGGAGCGAACGGCGTCCTTGTGGCCGCGATAGATTTCTTTTTCCTTGCCAGCCTCGGCGTCCCACAGGATGACCGTGGCATCCTCGCTGCCGGAGAGGAACAGGCTCGCTTTGTCGGCGTTCGGATGAAACGCGACGGCGGTGACGGCTTTCGTGTGTGCGGACAGCGTGTGCTTCTCGGCCGCCTGCCAGCCTTGTTTGTCGCTGTATTCGAGTTGCCAAATCTTGATCGTGCCTTTGCCTTTGTCATCGCGCGTACCGGCGGCCAAGAATTGCTTTTCCTTATGCGACGAGAACGCCAGCGAGGTGACACCAGCGCCTGCATTGGGCAGCGTGGCGAGCGCTTTGCTGGTTTTGGCGTCCCAGAGTTTCACGCTGCCGTCCTTGCCTGCCGATGCGAGCAACATGCGATTGCGGTCGAGCGCAAGGGCCTCGACGCCGTCGGAATGTGCGGTGATGACGTCCACGCCGGCGGGATGATCGATGTGCCACAGTCTAGCCGACTGATCGATGCTGCCGGTGACGAGCGTCGTCCCGTCCTTGGTGAGCGTGAGCGCGAGGACGGCACCGAGATGGCCGAGGTAGTGGTGCTTTTCCTTACCGGTCCCGACATCCCAGACACGGACGATATGATCCCTGCCACCAGTGACGGCGGTTTTTCCATCGCCGGAAATGGCCACGGACAGGACGCCGGCGCCGTGCTGGATGGCGGGCTGAGTCTCCTTGCCGTCGGCTGCGTTCCAGAAGCGGACAACGCCGACGTCTCGACCGAGCTTGACATCGACGCCCGCCGTCGCGATGGTCTTGCCGTCGGCAGTGATCGCGAGAGCGTGGAGCGTTTGCTGGCCGGATGCGATGGTGTTGCGCTTGACGCCGCTTTGGCCGTCCCAGGTGATGAGTTGGCCTTTAGCGTCAACGCTGGCGAGTGTTTTCGCATCGGCGTCGAAGGCGAGCGCCAGCACCGGCACGCCGTGATCCTTGAGCGTTTGCTTCTGTTTGTCGGCGGCGATGTCCCAGAGGATCACCGTGCCGTCGTTCGATGCAGAGGCCAGGGTGTTGCCGTCTTTGCCGAACGCCAGACCGTTGACGGCATCGGTGTGGGCTTCGAGGGTTCTGGCAGCCTTGTCGATGACGACAAAATCGGTTTTGAGGCCGGCGAGATCGTAGAGGGTGATGTTCTTATCTTTGCCAGCGACAGCGAGCGTTTTGCCGTCGTGAGAGAGGGCGATGGCGTGCATCGGCGTTTTCGGGCCGTTGATGGTAGCGAGCTTGTCGCGGGTTTCGAGGTTCCAGATTTGCGATGTGCCGTCGTTGCTGGTGGTGGCGGCGCGTTTGCCATCGGGGGTGATCGCCACGGCAACGACCGGACCGCGATGGCCTGCTAGCAATAATTGCTCGCCGTTGATGCGTTTCCACAAGTGTTTCCACTCAAAGCCACGCAGGTTTTCGAACTTGGATCTCGCCTCAGCGTGCGATCGCGTGGCCGGTTGCGACAGCAATAACTGGCGGGCTCGCAGGGCATTCTCGGTTTGCATCGCCTGGTCGGCCTGAGCAAGCAATCCCAGGTACTGCGGCCGGCGCGACAGGGCGATCTGTTCCTCAAGTTTAGCATGAATCTTTTTGGCCTCGTCAATTACTTTCTCGAGCTTGGCCGTCGTTTCCGGATCTTCGGCGCCCTGCCGAGTGAAATAGTAGGTCAAGGAGGCTGATAGGAAACACAGCGGACCCATGAGCCAGATAACCAGGTCCATTACCTTGGAACGCGCGAGCGAGTTGGCCGACTTCTCTTCAGCACACTTACGGCCAAGTTGCGCCAGGCTATCCTGGGCGAGGCTGACGATGAGTTCCTGCTTGCCCTGGATCCAAAAGTTCTGGATCTCGAACAGGCCCAACTCGTCCGCTGCACGATTTACGATATCCGCAACCGGTCGGCCTGACGCCTTCCAGTGGTGGCTGAGGTCGCTCGCGGGAATGAGATCGCGATCGAGCGTGCCATCGGCATTGCTGGTGCACAGGCTGAGCAACAGGTCGCGCATGGCGACGCTTTCCGCCGAGCTTAGCCTGAGCGTTTTGATTTTCGCATCAAAGCATTTGCTGAGCGCTTCGCGGATGCCGCCGAACGCCTTCATATCGACAACGCGCAGAACACTTTGCTTCTTGGCGACGATTTCATTTTCATAAAGCAACGCTCCGACCGCCTGCAGGATCGGCAACGGACTGAGATAATTCTCGCTCGCATAGGTTGCGACATCCGACGCGATCTGGTGAGTCGCACCGGGCTCGAAGGAGAAGCGATACTTTTGGAACGGCACGACGTTGGCGAACGGGATGTCCTCGCGGTTCGTCGGGTAGAGCAAGGCATCGCCCATCTCCGCATAGGAGAGCGGGCGCAAGTAGAAGGACCGCCAATCAGCCGGCGCATGTCCGCTTGCGAAAAGATCGAGCAATCGACCCAGCGATTGCGTTCGCACGGTGTAAATGATCTTGCAGCGCGGCGCCGCTTGGCCGAGCCGTTCGAGCATGGCGATCGCTTTCTGCCGACGCACTTCCTGATGCGGCTTGCGCACCTGCGTCAACAGGTCCTCGCCCTGATCGATGGCGATTACCAACTCGAACGGCAGCACTCGTGTGACGGCATCGAGCGCCAGGCCGAGCAGGTCGGCATTATCTCGCAGGGCAATCCACAGGTCGGACATACTGACGTCGTCTGGCGTCGGTTCGTCACCCAGGCCGTTTGCGGGATTTGTTGACACGCCATTCGCGCCAACCGGCGATTGGATCGATGTGTTGATCGCGGGCTGCCGGCCGGACACCGTGCCGCGCAGAATGCTCGGTAAATCGACGGTGACTGTCTGCCCCGAAGGCGTGGTGTAGGAAAGCGGCTGTGCACAATAGCACGATAGTGCATCGGCGAATTGCCCGGCCAAGTCGCTCGTGCTGCGCAACACCAGCCAAGGCAGAGCGATTTCCGGCGTGGCATCACCGCTCGTCGGCGTGCGGTCACGCAAGACGCGATAGCCGATGCTGTCAAACTCCAGCGCCGGCAGCAGCCCTGCCTGGAGATACGATGTTTTACCTACAGACGGTGCACCATGCAGAAACACGCCGACCGTATCGGGGCGATCGCAATGAATCGCGCCGCGGATAGCATCGGACTCGCGGCCGAAAAACAACGCACGATCGGCGAGATCATAAGCCGCGAACGGCCGATACGGCGACGCCGGCAGCGGCAGCGGCTTGCTAACGATGGAAGGCGTGAACGCCGCCGAGCCTTCGCCAACGACGCGCAATTGCGGCGGGCAGAATGCGGTAAGCGCCAACCCGGCGCCGCCGAAATCGGAACGCACAGAACGGAGGATTTCCCCCAGCGACCTGCCGCCCTCGACAAATCGCTTGACCAACGCCTGAGCCACTTCAAATGCCTTGGCCGCCGACACGAGCGTCTCATTGGCGACCAGTCCATTGAACCTGGTAGTCGCTTCCGCAATCGTTGCCTGCCAGGCAGCCTGCTGATTCACGTCGCCGAGGCCAAGCAGCACGACGAGCGGATCGGGGTTGCCGTGCGGCGCCTCTTCAATGTTCTCGCTGAGTTGCGCGGGCGTGAGAGTCTCATTGCCAATGTAAAATGTGCCGTCGGCAAAGCGAGCGAAGACCACCACAACATCGGGTGCGTTTCGCGCGAAACTGGCGAGCGCCTCTTGTGCCGATTCAATGACGAGATTGGCCTTCTCGAGTCCGGCAAGGTCGGCTCGAAAATTCGCGCCAATGCGCTTTGTCGATTCGGGATCGACGAGCCATTTTTGCGTGGGAAACGATTGCACGGGGTTTTGCCGCAACGGATTGACGCGCCGTCCCGCAGCCAGGCTGAAACGCGTCCCCCAGAATCGCTGGGCCGTGTCGGTCGTCGCGGGGATTTCCTCGACGAGCACATTCCACGCGATCCGGCCCGGCAGATCGGTGAGGAATTCGATCGCCTCAATAGTGTTGCCTTGCATCAGACCCGACAGCCAGCTGCGTGCCTCGATCGCGGCGCCGGCATTAGCCCCGGCATCGACGCGGAACAGCGATTTGTACAGCTGATAGCCGAGCTGCGCCAATTCCGCCGGCCCGGCGTTGGCGATCCGCGGATGTATCTGGTCAGCGATGCGCAACAGGCTGGCGCGTTCGTCGCCTTCAACGTGGTAAGGCGGGAACGATGCGACCCCGTCGGACCAGATGAAGGTGATACGGTCTTTACGATGCAGTACTTGACAAACGATTCGCGCCACCGCGGCCTCCCGGTATCATGCAAAAAACGCCTGTAGAGGTCGCGACAGTTCTTGTTTGTGTGCCGAGTGTCGGGAACATCATCGCGATCCAGGCGTTGAGTTGGTTTATGTACTAAACTCAGATAAGGGAAGCGCGTGTTTTGTTTAGCCGCTCGCCTTTGGCGAGCGCGAACGTGTCGGAACGCGAGTTGATGTCCGCGCTCGCCGAAGGCGAGCGGCTAAACGATGAGGAAAAATAGTGATCGACCTGAAACCGCATTTCGAAACCTTGGCGAGCACGTTGAACCCGACGGGCGGCTGGAGCTACGCGCCCGGTCACAGCTCGCAGCTTGAACCGAGCTGTCTCGGGCTGCTCGCGCTGTCGCTCGAACCGGAGCGCTACGCCGACGCCATCGCCAAAACGCTCACTTTCATTGCCGCCGGCGGCAACGCCGACGGCAGCTACCGTCAGCACGATGGCCGAGCCGAGGCGATTTGGCCGACCTCGCTCGTGCTGTTTGTCAAATCCACGCTTTCCATCACGGACGTTGCGAGGACCGCGAACTATCTTCTCGCCACCCGCGCCAAGGTGCCCGACGAGCCCGAAACCAGCGAATTGCACGACATGAACGTCAATCTGATCGGTTGGCCCTGGGCCGAGGCGAACTTCTCGTGGGTTGAGCCAACTTCCTGGGCATGCCTGGCACTACGCAACCTCGGCCTCGGCGAGCATCCGCGCGTCGTCGAAGGGATCAAGCTCCTGCTCGATCGCGCTTTCGACACCGGCGGCGTCAACTACGGCAACCGCCGAATTCTTGGCAAAATGACCGACCCAATTCCCGGCCCGACTGCGTTGATGCTCATCGCGCTGCAAGGCGAAAACCATCCGCGCCTGCCCGCAGCCGTGCGCTACCTCATCGAACAGATCCGCACCGACGACCTCGATCACCTGTGCTGGGCCAAACTCGCGCTCGATCTGTACCGCGACCTGCCCGATGTCGAGGCGACGCTTGCGAAACTCGACGACCAAATCCTCGCCGCCGTCGAGAAACGCCAACAGCTCGGCTGGCTCAGGCAAAGCTGCTACCGCCAGGCGCTGACCGTCCTCGCGCTCGGCGTCGAAAAACGCAACTTCTTCCGCCTGCAACCATCGGTCCAATCGGCTGCTTTCAAGATGGATGCATCGACCATTAGCCCCTCCGGCCCATCGATCATCCAGCGTGTCGGCTCGTGGTTTCGCCGATTCCTGTTGCGCGCAACCAGCAACGTGAAGCCGCTGCCGGCGAACTCCGCGGTGCACATCGCCCGAGCCGGCAGCTACGACGACGACCTGACCGCGATTTTGCAGAAGCAGTACGAATCGTTCCGCGCCACGGTTCCGCTCAAGGGCAAGCGCGTCGTCTTGAAGCCGAACCTCGTCGAATGGCATCGCGACAAGGTCATCAACACGCATCCGAAATTCGTCGGCGCCGTCATCGAGATGTGCAAGCGCGAAGGCGCCGCCGAGGTGATCGTCGCGGAAGGGCCGGGGCACTGGCGGAACGTCGAGTATCTCGTCACCGAGAGCGGCCTGGGCGATGTGCTCAAAGAGCACGATGTGCGGTTCGTGGACATCAATCACGATGAGCCGGTGAAGCTGCCGAACATGGGCCAACTTACGAATCTCGATTATCTCTACATGTCGAGCACGCTCGCCAATGCCGACGTCGTCATCTCGCTGCCCAAACTCAAGACGCACCACTGGGCCGGGGCGACGCTGTCGCTCAAGAATCTCTTTGGCACGCTGCCAGGCATCTATTATGGTTGGCCGAAGAACGAGTTGCACTGGCGTGGCATCCACAACAGCATCGTCGATATCGCTCTGACGCGCACGCCGGAGTTGGCGATCGTGGATGGCATCATCGGCATGGAAGGCGACGGCCCGCTCAACGGCACGGCGAAGCCGTTCGGCGCGATCATCATGGGCCATGACCTTGTCGCCGCCGATGCCACCTGCTGCCGACTGATGATGCTCGACCCCGACAAGATCGGGTACCTCGTCCTCGGCGCGATGAAGAAACTGGGCCGCATGAAGGAGGCCGAGATCGCGCAGCTCGGCGAGACGATTGCATCGCTGGCGCAACCGTTCGCTACGGTGCCGCACCTGGATGATCTGCGCATGCGGAAGTCGGCATAACAGCCCTCGACCCCAGAGCCGGAAGCGTAAGCGACGGTGTATTTTATCCGTCGCTTACGCTTCCGGATCTGGGGTCGAGGGCGCATTTTCAATGGGCCGTATACAATACACACGGTAGTGTTTCGATTGTGCGAGTCGGCATATTTGAGGTTTTTGTAAAGTGGGCGCCTAACATGGATACAAACGACAAATACCAAGAACCCCTGCGAATCGCGCAAGAATTCGCCAAGGCGGCCAAGTCCTTCAGGGAAATGCACAACGATTTCTTCGGCGCCGGCGCCATATACGGCAAGATGTTCCCGACACAAGCCGAGCGCGAGGAGTTTTCCAAATCGCCGGAGTACCGCGAGATTCTGCGTCTGCGTGCATCGTTGCCCCGCGAGCGGTTCTTATAGTGCGGAGACTATCGCCATGCGTCACGTCGATCATCGATCACGGGCCGGCGGAGCCAAGATCAACATCACCTTGGCTATACTGGCCTGTGGCTTGCTTATCGCCTTACTCTTGCCGACGACTCAAATATTGCGAGGACTATCCGCTCAAACACAGTCCACCAACAATCTGAAAATCCTCGCATTGGGCTGTCACGGTTTCCACGATGTGAACAAGCGACTGCCGTTCAATGGCTCGGATCATTCAGTTGACAGTGTCGCATATTATCGAAAGGCGAAGCCGCTGTCCCAAATGGCGACCAGTGGAAGTTGGGGTTATCAGATTCTGCCGTATCTCGACAGTCACCCCATCTGGCTCGACCTCGAAGGAAATAATCGATCAATACCCGGCTTTATGTGCCCTGGCCGCAATCGGTCGGTCCTCGAAACAGAATCCGATTACTTCATCAACAACTATCTCAACAACCCCGAAAACGCCGAAACACCCGATAACGCGGATCGCAAGCGAAAGTGGGACGATATCACCGACGGCCTGGCGAACACGATCCTCCTCGGCCACGGCAACATTTCGACCGCGGAATATGGCCTGACCAAGGGCACCATCGGCTCGTGCTCGATCCAGATCGGCGGCACGTTTGGCACGACGCGCTCCGGGCCGAACTGGGTGAAGGGGCAACCGCTCAGCGTCGAGTTGCGGCGCGATTCCGCCGACCCGCCGGACTTCAAAGCTGGTGGCTGGGGTGGCCCGTTTCCGCAGGGCGCGTTGATGGCAATGGCCGACGCAACTGTGCGGATGTTTCCCTATGCCGCGTCCGGCGAAGTCTTCGCCGTGTTGCTGACGCCAATCGGAGGCGAGCGCGTCGAGGTGCCAGAGTGAATTTTGGCGAGGCGGGAGCGTGAGCGACCGGAGGTTTGCATCCTCCAGTCGCTCCCGGCTCGCCAAAATTCGATCACGCCACCATCTCGATCAGTTTTACCAGGAACACGTTCGCGATCAACACAAGCACGATCGACGCCACCACGCCGCGGGTCGCCGCTTGGCCGACGCCGTCGGCGCCTTCCTTGGCGTGCATGCCGAACCAGCAGCCGGCGATGGCGATGAGATAACCGAACGCGATGGTCTTGAGCGTCGAGAGCACGACCTTCAGCACCATGTGATCGAGTCCGCGCAACACGGCTGACTGGTACTGCACGAACGACATCATGCCGCCGAGGTATTCCGCCAACCAGCTCGAACCGATAGCGACATACGCGGTAATCACCGTGAGCAACGGCAACGCAATCATGGCAGCGAGCACGCGCGGACCAACGAGGTGCGTCATCGGCGAAAGTCCTAGGACGCGCAAGGCGTCGATCTGCTCGGTCAGCTTCATCGAACCAAGCTCGGCGCCGAGGCTCGCGCCGGATCGGCCTGCGACGATCAAACCTGCGCCGAGCGGTGCGAATTCCAAAACGATGGCGAGTGCGACATATTCCGGAATCTTCTCGCGCACGGTTGCATCGACGACGGCACGCAGATGAATCCACACGACAAAGCCGAGCGCCAGGCCCGCGATGACGCCGAGCGGGATCGCACCGAGCAGAACCTGGTACAGTTGCCTCGCCAATTCGCCCGGTCGGCGCACCGTAAACAGCATGGCCGGGATCGCGGTTAGGGCGAACCAGGCGAATCGGCCGATCTGTTCCAGGGTGGTTATCACGCGGCTGCCGTCCAAATTGGGTATTCTGCTTGCCGTTTAGCGCTCGCACGTTGTGAAGCGAACGCTAAACGAATAATCGCATCCATTTCATTTTACCCGATACGCCGCCTGGGAAAATCGCACTGCGCAGAGTATAATTCAAATTGGACGGTGGAAATCGACAATACTCCCAGGTAGGTTTACGGATATGAGTACGCTTCAGGATCGTATCGCACAGTTTCGCAAAATGGCGACCGATTCACCCGATGATGATCTCGGGCACTTTCGGCTCGGCCAGCTGTTGATGGAAGACGGACAATGCGAAGACGCCGTCAAGTCGTTTCGGCGCGCGCTGGAAATCAGCCCGACGTTTTCCAAGGTCTACCAGCTCCTCGGCTCATGCCTGATGAAATTGAATCGCCGCGATGATGCGGTGAAAGTGCTGCGCGACGGCTTCACGGTTGCCGACGAGCGCGGCGACAACGTGCCGCGCGAGGAAATGACCAAGCTGCTCGGGCAACTCGGCGAACCCGCACCCGTCTCGCAACGTACGAATCGACCGCGCGGCGGTGCGGCGGGCGGCGGCGGGTTTGAATGCCAACGGCCGGGGTGCTTCGCCGGCACGCACGCCAAACGACTCGCCAAGCCGCCGATCAACGACGAACTCGGCAAGCTGATTCAAGAAAAAGTATGTTCCGAATGCTGGGACTATTGGCTCCGTAACCTCAGCGTAAAAGTCATCAACGAGATGCGTCTCGATCTGAGCACTGAACAACATTGCACCACGTATGACCAAATCATGCGGGAAACATTGGGTCTATCATGAGCCTGATTCCTCCAGACATCGGCGTAGCGGCGACCGGACACGATCAGTTTCTGGTCGCGTTTGGCAAGAGCGGCGTCGTCGGTGCGTTCACACTTGAAGAGCCGACGGCGTTCCGGCGCGGCCAGCGCGTCATCATCGAAACTGATCGCGGCATCGAAATCGGCGCTATCGTGCGACCCGCGACTTTGACACAAGCTCGCGTCTTCGGGACCGCCGCTTCGGGACGCATCGTGCGACTCGCCAGCGCTGACGACGAAGGCGAGATGCGACGCCTCGCCGAACGCGCCGAGGCATTGTTCGAGGCCGCACGACGTGAAGTAAAGCAGGCGGGCCTGAACCTTGAAATCCTCGACATCGACTGGCTTCTCGATGGCCGAACCGCGATCGTCCAATTCGTCGGTAAGGAGGAAGGAACCGAACAATTCGCCGAGACGCTTTGCCAACGATTCGGCATCACGGTGCGCTGCGAGAATCTCGCCGTCCCAACCGTTAACGAACCCGAACCCGAATCCGCGCGCTGCGACAAACCCGATTGCGGCAAAGAAGCGGGCGGCTGTTCCACCTGCTCCACCGGCGGCGGCTGCTCCAGCTGCGGGTCCGCCAAGACCGACATCAGCCCCTACTTCGCACATCTCCGCAAAGACATGGAGGCGAAAGCGCCCGGAAATCGTTTCGGCTTGCCGACAACGTCCCCGTAGCAACGCACCGCGGCGAGATTCCTGTCGTCATTGCCGTAAATCACTCCTCCCCGCCCTCGGCGGCTTCGCCCGAAATCATGCCCAGATAGCTGAAATAACGCTGTTCACTTATGTGGCGCAGGGCAACCGCGTTCTTCACGGCACAGCGCTCTTCATGCGTGTGTCGGCAGTCCTGGAACTCACACAGCGGCACGTACGAGCGGAACTCGGCGAAGTAGCCTTCCATCTCCTCCGGAATAATGTCCCACAGCGCAAATTGGCGAATGCCCGGCGTATCGACGACCCAGCCGCCAGCCGTCATCGCGATCAGCTCGGCGGTTGTCGTCGTGTGTCGGCCTTTCTGGTTGACTTCGCTGACGGTGCGAACGCGCAACGCCAACTCGGGCTGGATCGAGTTGAGCAGCGACGACTTGCCGACGCCGCTTTGGCCGGAGATCACGCTCTGGCGATTGGCAAGCACTCGACGTAGGCGATCGATGCCATAGCCGGTGGTTGCGCTCGTCAGCAGGACTTGGATGCCGAGTTGACTGTAGTAGCCGATGATCGGCTGCAATTCGGCGGGGTCGGCAAGATCGGCTTTGTTGAGGCAAATGACCGGCGTGATGGCGCCCTTTTCCGCGCTGGCGATATAGCGGTCGATGAGGTGCAGCTTGAGATCGGGTTCTTTGATGGCGATTACGATGACAACTTGATCGACGTTGGCGACGAGCACATGTTCCCGGCCTTTCGATGCCCGAGTGAGAATGCCGTGGCGCGGCTCGACGCGTTCGATGAAGCCGTCGTTGTTGAGCGATGGCCGAATCCAGACGCGATCGCCCGTGGCGACGACGCTGCGTTCGTCGGTGCTTAGGGTTTTGAGCAGTCGGCGAACTTTACAGCGGAAACGTCGGCCGTCTTCGAGTTGCACGAGGTTATCCAGACCGTAGACGCAAAGCACGCGGCCCGACAGGTGGGTTTTCGGATCGATGCTGGGCATCGAATCGCCATCGCCGTCCACGCCGTCGGTGGCGATGGTGCGTTTGCGCGACAGGTCGCCCTTGGCACGCACGCGTTCGCTGGAGACCGAGGCCTCGCCGGCGTCGCCTTCCACGTCGTAGGTGCGAGTCCATGCGTTCTCCCTCGGCGGCTTCGTGCGGTTCTTGCGTAGATCGACGCGTTTTTTATTTTTGTCCATGCTCCTATTATAACAGTTACAGCTTCGGCCGCTTGCGGCTTAGCGCTCGCATCTCGCATAATGCCATGCGAGCGCTAAGCCGCAAGCGGAATGCATTGAATGGAAACACGCCTTCGCATGCGAAATTACAAGTTTATTTTGAGTTACGACGGAACCGACTTCCGTGGCTGGCAGACGCAGCGCGGGTATCGCACGGTGCAGGAGACGCTGGAGACGGCGTTGATGGCGCTGACGGGCGAGACCAACCTTCGCGTCTACGCCAGCGGGCGGACGGATGCGGGCGTGCATGCCGTCGGGCAGGTCGCGAACTTTTTCAGCGCGATGCATGTGCCGTTCGAGAAACTCCTCGGCGCGATCAACGCCCATCTGCCTGACGATCTCGTCGTACGCAGCGTGGAGATTGTGCCCGATTCGTTCGACCCGAACCGCAGCGCAATCCGCAAATTGTACCGCTACGTGATCCACGATGGCCCGACGCGCGATCCGTTCATGCGGCGATACGCTTGCCGAAGCAAACACCGGATCGACGACCGAGCGATGGCGCGGGCGGCAGAGCCGTTGAAGGGCACGCATGACTTCCACAGCTTTGAAACCGAATGGCCGAACCGCAAATCGAGCGTGCGGACGATCATGCACCTGAGCGTCAACCGGGCAGGCGATTACATCTGGATCGATGTGGAAGCCGACGGATTCCTCTACAATATGGTTCGCGCAATCGCCGGCACGCTGATTCAAGTCGGCCGCGGTTTTTGGCCGGAGTCGAGCGTGGCCGAGGTTTTGAAGGCTCAAGACCGGACGATGGCGGGCCCGAACGCGCCGCCCGAAGGGTTGTATCTGATGCGAGTGACGTATGAGTAATACTTCGTATCCCGCGCAATACGCTGTTCAGCCGCTGGATGGTCCAGTGCATGCCAGCGTGCGCGTACCAGGATCGAAGAGCATCACGAATCGCGCCTTGGTGCTGGCGGCGTTGTGCGGCGGGTCGAAACGATCCTGCGAACTCGTCGGTACGCTCGATAGCGAAGACACTCGCGTAATGGCCGACAGCCTCGCCCGACTCGGGTACACGGTCGATGCGAATTGGCAGGCCGACACGATCCGCGTGCAAGCGAACAGCGAACGCATTATCCCTGCGGATCACACCGACCTTTTCGTCGCCAACTCCGGCACGACGATGCGCTTCCTGACGGCGATGGTCGCGCTCGGCCAAGGCCGTTACAGGCTCGATGGCGTCGCCCGTATGCGCGAACGGCCGATCCGCGATCTGCTTGACGCGCTGACTCAGCTCGGCGTGCATGCCACATCAGAATCAAGCAACGGCTGTCCACCCGTCGTCATTGCCGCCGATGGTTTGCAGGGCGGGACGGTGCGGATCAAAGGCGATGTCAGCAGCCAATTTCTGAGCGGCCTGTTGATGGCGGCGCCGTTCGGCCGAGCGGACCTCGTCATCGTGGTCGATGGCCCGCTCGTCTCCGTGCCCTATGTCGAAATGACGTTGGCGATTATGCGCCAGTTCGGCCTGCACGCCGAGACCGACGCCTATCGCTGCTTTCGTATTCCGGGCCGGCAGATCGGCGGGGTGGCGTCGTACCACGTCGAACCGGATGCCTCGGCCGCGAGCTATTTCTTCGCGCTGCCGGCGATCGTCGGAGGCAGCGTCACGGGGACGGGTTTGTCGAAGCAAAGCTTGCAAGGCGATGTCGCGTTCGTCGATCTGCTCGCGCAGATGGGTTGCACCGTGCAATCGAGCGGCGATTCGATCACGGTCACCGGCGGTGCGTTGCGCGGCATCGACGTGGACATGAACGCCATCAGCGATACCGTCATGACGCTCGGCGTCGTCGCTTGCTTTGCGACCGGAGCGACGAACATCCGCAACGTCGCGCATATTCGGCACAAGGAAACCGATCGCGTCGCGGCCCTAGCAACCGAGCTTCGCCGTATCGGTGCCGGCGTGGCGGAACGCGAGGATGGCCTGACGATCACGCCCGGCCCTCTGCGCGGCGCGGTCATTCAGACCTACAACGATCACCGCATGGCGATGGCCCTCACGCTCGCCGGCTTGAAAGTGCCCTGCCTCATCATCGACAATCCGGCCTGCGTGGCAAAAACCTATCCGCGGTTCTTTGAAGATCTCGAAAAAGTTGGGGTGGCGAACGATAAAAATCCCGCATCTTGATGCAATGCCGGTGGACAAACGACGTATAATGGCGGTATCATACATGACGCCACCGGCAAATGTCGCTTTACGAGCCGGAAGCGTAAGCGACGGACTGGAGAAATCCGTCGCTTACGCTTCCGGCTCGTACTCTTGTCGTTCGCGTTAACCATCATCATTCCCCCCATTCCATGCCGCGGTGGCAATGAAAAGAACATCATCCCAAACCCTGCTACCCTTCGCGATTACATTCCTGATCGCCCTGCTGAATGTCGCGTCCGCTCAGGAACCAGACTCGATTCGCAAGATCGTCGTGCCAAGCTTGGATCCGCAGGTTGGAGCGCGGTTCGAAGCGTTTGAGCGACGGCTGAATCCGACCAACTCGCCGGAGCTGGTCGCTAGCGCCATCGGTCAGGTCATCGGCGGTTTACCGCTCAACGCGCTGTCGCTGATAATTACCGACCCGCGAAATAATGAGGCGTGGGAGCAATCGCCCGACCAGTTTGTGGGCCTAATTCACGAATCGGGCGGGGCGTTGATCACTTGGCCAACGAGCTCGCCGCGTTTCGACCAGGCGTGGTCCAGCGGACAGGTGCGGCGATTGTGCCAGGAAAAGCTGGCTCGTCTGCCTCGGGCGTCGCTGCAAGCGTATCGCGAACGGGTGGCAGCGGAGGTGAAGGCGCTGCTCGATCAGGCCCGGCGCACGCGCGAAACCGCTCCGCTGCGGAAGGTTGTCGAGGAGTACTATGCCAGCGGCCAGGCCGATGGGGCGCTCGACATGCTTGGCGATTTGGCGTTTGAGCGCGGCGATTTCGTCGAGGCGGCGCATTGGTGGCATCTACTCGCTGGGGATACGTTTCCACCGCCGAGCACAAACGTCGATGTCGCGCGAATCCAGGCCAAGGGCGTGCTGGCGTTGATGTTCGCCGGCCGATTTGACGACGCCCAACACGCGGTTCGGCGATTTCACCGAGATTATCCGCATGCCAAAGGAGCCCTGGCGGGCCGCGACGATTTCTATCACGCCATCTTGCAGCGCGAATTGGCCGGCCTGGCAGAGGCGAGGATCGTCAACAACGATGTACCATGGACGACCTTTGGCGGCGATGGTTCACGCAATCGGATTTTGTCGCAGTCCATCCATTGGCAACTCTGGGAAGACGGCCCGGCCTGGCGCGTCGCGCTGCCGTCGCTGCAAACAGCCGAGGAAACGAAAAACGGCAGCGTTGATCGATCGTCGCCAAACCGATTGCTGGCGTTCCATTCGGTCGTCGCCGGCGACCAGGTCTTTCTCGCCGATCATCGTTCGGTCGTCGGCTATCATCTGCTCACGGGCAAAGAAATGCTTCGCTTCGATCTCGGCAGCGCCGGCCTCACCGATCCCGGGCAAGGCGTCAGCACGAAAGCCTCCGCCCCGCGGTTTACGCTGTCCACCGACGGGCAGCGCGTCTACGCACGGCTCGGCAATATTTGGGTTGGTCCAAGGAAGGACGCGGCCAAACCAAGCTACATCGTTTGCCTCGACATCAGCGAACCGGGCGTGCGTAAGAATCGGTTGCTCTGGCATTTGAAATCGCAGACCGACGACAAAAGCGAAACGGTGTTTGAAGGCGCTCCGCTCGTGCATGATGGGCGTATCTTTGTCGCCGTCACCAAGATCGCTAATCGCCAGTCGAGCACGTCGATCGCTTGCTATGACACCGTCGGCCAACCACGCTGGACGCGCGATGTGTGCGAAACGCCCGAATTCGAAGAACCGGCCGATCAGCCGCGATATCGGCAACATCTGCTTACGTTGGCAGCGGGACAAATTGTGTACTGCTCCAATTCTGGCGCGGTCGTCGCGGTCGATGCAGCCAGCGGTACGCCGACCTGGGCGGTGCGCTATCCCAGCCGAGGGCCGATACTGCCCAGCGCCGAGCCGTCGCCGCGCGATCTCGCGCCGTGTGTCTATGCCGACGGCCTGGTCGTTGCCGCTCCACTCGACAGCGATCGCGTGTTCGGCATCGACGCCTGGAGCGGCCACGTGCGCTGGGAACTCGATGGCGTTGAGATCACACAGATTCTCGGCATCGCGCAGGGTCGAGTGTTTGTGACAACGCGCACCGGTGTCATGGCTGTGGACGGCGCGACGGGCCGAATCGTTTGGCAGCAACCGACGGAAGGCCGTCTGCCTGGATTGGGTCGCGCGGTGATCTCTGGCGGCTGGTTGATCTGGTCCACACAGGACGCCAAGCTGCCGTATCGGGCGTTGAGTCTTGCGACCGGCCAGCAAGAAAAAAGAGATGACGAAACGAGCGTCCTGCCCGAGCCGCGGCGATTCGATCCAACGCTGTTTCATTCGCTGCCGGTCGGCAACTGGGCCGTGGGGCAGGGCTGTCTGGTAATCGCGGGCACGAAGGAATTGAGCGTCTATCTCCCGCCTGATAAACTGGTCAAACCAGCGCCGTTGAATCCGAGACCGCAGGCTCGGTTGCTGCAAAAATATCACGAGACGCGCGTGGCAGCGCAGTCCGGCGACGCCCTGTCGGCGTATGCGAAATTCGCGTCGGCGCTGCCGAACAATCGCGAAGGTCAGGCATGGCGCGAGCTTGTCACGGTACGCACGAAGAACCTGGTGATCGCAGCTTTGCCATCGACCGAAAAGGTGGCGCAGGGGCCAGTGCGCCTGAAACCGAAACCCAGCGTTGGAAAGCCGCCGACACGCGTTCAGGCACCGAGCCTGCCGCTGATTCAGGCGTGGCCATCAATCCCGGGTATGCTATGCCCCTTGGCGAATGACGATGCGAACAGCGATGTCTTCTTCGCGCAATCCACCGGTGAGTTGATCTGTTACTCGGTTAGCGACGGAACGCCGCGCTGGCGAACGCCGCGCGATGCCGAGCCGCGCTGGTTGGCGCAATGGCGCGATGGCGTCATGCTTGTGGGCGATGAGGCTATCGAAACTCGTTCCCTCGCGGATGGCTCGCTGGTTTGGTCGTATCGCCTCAGAGACGTCGTGCGATCACTCGCCACGGTTGCCGCGGGGCAGCCGAGAATCCGACGCGTCTCGGCTGGCGTATCGCATGTCGAAATCGTTGACCACACGTTATTATTCGTTGACGATGATCGTCATTTCTATCGTCTGTCTTTGGACAGTGGCGAACGGCTCTGGCAGTTTGCGCCGCGAGGCGTTGAACTGCGACCGCTCGATGCCAGCGCCTTCATGCCGTTCGTTCAAAGCATCGGCAAGCGCGTGCTGGTACAGCACATTGATGGCCAACCGATGATTCTCGCGGACGAGGCCACGCCGTTCGGTCGAGCAACGCGACCTTGGCAGCAATCGCCCGCTTTGCTCGGCAAACTCGCTGTGTTCACGGACGAATCCGGAGCGGTGCATGCCTACGACATTGGAAACGCTGCGACACATGCCTGGACCTGGACCGCTCCCCTGGCAACCTCGCTCACCGGCGAACCGTGTCGGCTCGTTCACGCTGGCAACATCTTGCTCGCACTCGTCGCACGCAATGACGGCGTTGAATTCGTTCGACTCGATCCCGCTAAAGGCCGCGCGATCTGGGCCGTCAACGCTAAACCGGTGCGTGGACTGAATGAAATCAGTGGCGTTACCATCGGCGATCTGAGTTTTTTTCACGTCGCCATTGGAACTGTATACGCACGTTCATTAAACAGTGGGAAAGTGGATTGGCAGCAGACCTTGCCAACGGGCACGAAAAATGGCGTGGTCCTTTTTACGAAGAACTATTTGGCGGTTTTTTCAAGCGAAGGAAACCAGACGGCCGGCTTCGCGGTAGAGTTTCTCGATCCCGCAACGGGCGAACGCCTTCAACGCCTTGCCTTCCCGCGCACAACCGGACCGGGCCGATTGGCGATCGCGCCGGGCCGAATTCTGATCTCCGATGGCACTGCGATACACACGTTTCGCAGTTTGGCCTTAGAATAAGAAGTGTGTGCAAAAGAATACCGTTCCCGGTGATTCTGAAGCCTTTCCGAGCCGCGACCGTAAGGGAGCGGCCGACCTAATCCGCACGGCATCCTGTCGGCCGCTCCCTTACGGTCGCGGCTCGGAAATATTTTGATCGGTTCGGAATAACCCCAACGAGCGACCTCCATGAATGATGTTTTCACGGTTCCATGCAAGGCCTGCCACACCCCGCTCCAGGTTCCCGCGGGAGGCAAACGGCTGTGCGCGTGCGGCACGTGGGTGGCGGCCCCTGTCGCCTCGGCACCGCCGCCTATGCCCGTCGAGGAACCGGTCATCGTGGCCCGCGCCGAGGAACCCCGCCCCGCGCCCGTGAGCATGCCCGTCGCCAAACCCGCGCCGGCCGCTGTTCCAACCGCCACATCCTGGCCTCGCATCGAAGGCGACCTGTCCGCGATCGAACGGCTCAACGACGGCTATCGGCGCATCACTCGCGAAATCGCGAAGTCGATCGTTGGCCAAACCGATGTCATCGAGCAGCTGCTAATCGCCGTCTTCGCGAAAGGCCACTGCCTCTTGGTCGGCGTGCCCGGCCTGGCGAAAACGTTGATGATCCGCACGCTTGCCGACGCCCTCAACCTGAGCTTTAGCCGAATCCAGTTCACGCCCGACTTGATGCCGTCAGACATCACCGGCACGGAAGTGTTGCAAGAAGACAAAACCACCGGCCAGCGCGTCTTCAAGTTTCTCTCCGGTCCGATCTTCTCCAATGTCATTCTCGCCGATGAAATCAACCGCACGCCGCCCAAAACCCAGGCCGCCCTTCTGGAAGCGATGCAGGAAAAGCAAGTAACGATCGCTGGCAATCGCCACAAACTGCCCGATCCGTTCTTCGTCCTCGCCACGCAGAACCCGATCGAACAGGAAGGAACCTACCCGCTGCCCGAAGCCCAGCAAGACCGCTTCATGTTCAACGTACTCGTCGATTATCCGTCCGAAGAGGAAGAGTACAAGATCGTCGAGATGACCACGGCAATGCACGTGTCGAAGGTCGAGAAGATCATCTCCGCTAACGAAATCCTGGAGATGCAGGACATCGTCCGCAAGGTTCCGGTCGCGCCGTACGTCATCCGTTATGCCATGAAGTTCGCTCGGCTCACGCGCAAGGAGAAAGGCGAGGTCCCCGATTTCATCAAGGAATACGTGACCTGGGGCGCCGGCCCGCGTGCCACGCAGAACCTCGTGCTCGGCGCCAAAGCCCGCGCGGTCCTGCATGGCCGATACTACGTGTCATGCGAAGACATCCGCGCCGTCGCCGTGCCTGTGCTTCGGCACCGTATCATCACCAACTTCAACGCGGAAGCCGAAGGCATCAAGCCGGAGACGATCATTCAACGCTTGGCCGACATCATCCCGCGCGACCCGAACGAGGAAGCGCTGGCGAAGGGCAAGGGGCCGGCGTGAGCGCGATCCCCGTTTAGCGTTCGCGCGGGGCGGGCGGAACATTGAAATGTTGCGGAGAAATCGATGCCCTCGAATCTCGCCACGATCCGCGACGATCTGCCAAATGAACTCGAATCGGTCGAGCTTCGCGGACATGGCTCTGCGACTTTCCTGTACCTGACCCATCATGGCCGCGAGATGGAAATCTCTGAATGCGACGAAGGAATCTGGCTGGAATTCTGGGACAACAGTGATGATGAGGATGCGGGACCGGTGAAGGACATGACCGTGCTACTTTGCGAGGACGCCATTCGTGAGGCGCGGCGATGGCTGAGGTGAACCTTGATTTGGCGCACAAGATACTGCGTAACGATCAGCCAATATGTCGAAAGCCGTATTGAGAGGATTGTGCTAATGCCAACACCGAAGGAAGTTGCAGAATGGATGATCGCCCAAATTGAGGTTTCCGACGAGTTGTACCAACAGACCGCTGCAAAGAAAATCGGAAAGAGCTTCGGGTCGGAATTCGTTTATCGAGACGAAGCTGGCAACCTTGCTATTGCGCGTCGTGTGTTGGACCAGTTTCGCAAGCTCACATCGGATTCTGTGGTTTGGGTAACCCACCACGGTGGCGGCTTCTGCCCTGATGCCTATTGGCGAAAGCGCGAAGAACACGACGCACCTGGTAGAACGCAGTACATTGAAGGCTAGACTGTTGAGGGATGGTTCGTTTTTTGAGCGCGTACGCTGCTGCTCTGTAAACAGAAGGTTTACCTATGATCAATGACCGCCTTATCGACCAGGCCTTTTCCGACTTACGTTCCACTTGTGGCGGGGTTCGAGGGGATTATTTCGGCCTGCTTTACCTTGAAAAAGAACACAATGTTCCACGCGAGAAGGCCGTAAACCAAGTCGCCTTTGGTGGCCACGACTACGGATTCGATGGGTTCCACTTCGACGAGCAACGGCGGAATCTATACCTCTTCCAGTTTAAGTACTCGAATTCACATAGCCAGTTCAAAGGCTCACTCAAGCGTTTGATCGAGATTGGAGTGAACCGCATCTTCTTCTCGCCCAACCAAGACGATGCCAAGAGTCCTTTCTTGATCCAACTTCGGGCATGCTTGATCGAAAACCGAGCAATGGTCGATCAGATCTGCTTCCATTTCGTCTTTACGGGCGATCCAGAAGAGGCTGAGCGCAGTCTTGTTTTGGACAAGCTCCGTGAAGACCTTGAAGAAAAGAAATATTTGGTCGATCAGTTTTTTGGTGACCGCAAAGTGGGTTTCGTTGTGGTGTTCCGTTCGCCCAAGGTTGTCGGTAGCATCCGTGTGCCGACCCGAACTACCACCTTTGATGTTCCTTTGACCGACCACGTGGTTGTCGAAGGTCCTGCTGGCCAGAAGATGCACTTGGGCTTCATCCGGCTCGTTGATCTTCATCGAATGCACTTGGCATTAGATTCACGTTTCTTTGACAGTAACATCCGATATTGGTACGGACTTGGCGAAGATGAGACCGTCAACCGCGCGATTGCCGGTGTTCTTAAAAAGATAATCATCGATAGGACTGAGCAACCGGAAGTCTTCGCTTTCGATCACAATGGCATCACCTTATTTGCCGAACGAGTCGAACCACTTGGCGGGCAACTTCGGTTGACTGCCCCGCGTTTACTTAACGGCGCCCAAACCGTAACCACGGTGAAGGGCTTTCAAGAAAAATACAAAGATAATCCCAAACTGGAGCAAGGCCGGGAAGCATTTGAATCGATCCGCGTTCTCTGCAAGATCATCACGGAAGCCGATCAAAAGTTCGTCACCCGCGTTACGATCAACAATAACCGGCAGAATCCGGTCGAAGCCTGGAACCTTCACGCGAACGACCTCATTCAGCTCGAACTCCAGGACAAGTTCAACTCGGATTTGGGCATCTACTACGAGAGGCAAGAAAACGCCTTTAACCAGCTTAGCCCCGAAGTCTTGGAGGAATGCGGGATCACGGAAGACTCCAAGTTCATTCAAATGCTCAAATTGACCCAAACCTTTTTGCTCACAGATGGCTTGATTAGCCGGCTCTCAAAAATGCACCGCATTTTTGAAGACGAAAGGACATATGACCAGATATTTCGGCAAGGGCGGCTAAAAGCGGATTCCCGGCACATTCTGCTCTGTTACAAGATTCAGTTCAATCTTCGCAAATATGCCCAGCAAATTGAACAGATGGGTCATAACAGGTACTGGTTCATCTCGCGCTCGCGGAATCTGCTTTGGGCACTTCTCTGTCAGGGTTTGCTAAATCACGATGATCTTGAACGCCTGGCCGATCAGCACGGAACGACAATGACTGTTGCCGTAGATTACAAGGAGGTGGTGGGCTGGCTGGCCACAGCGCGAGTCCGTCCGCTACTTTCCGAGTTGCTGCAGGATCCAGACTATGCAGACAAGGTGCAAGAGGATAGCCTTGGTTTTCTCCGCACCGATAAAGCATTCGAGAAATGCATGGCCCTCGCCCACAAAAAATGGCGCTGGGTTCATAAGAAACTGCAATAGTAGTGAGGTCTGACAAGTTACAAGCAGATGTTTATCGCACTGATTGAGGCGAGGTAAATCGACGTACTACACGGAATTCATGGTAGCAATCGCTGTTTCTCATGAACTCGCTGGCGTCTGATCTATGAGTGCGGAAAAACGACTATGACCTACAACGATTTCACAACCCAGACCGTTCGGCAGACGTTCAAGCTTCGGCTGTTCGATCAGGCGTTTTTTCCGTCGAATCCTAGATTGGAACCCTCGCCGTGGTTGAAGGAAACGTTGGAAAAAGGATCGAGCCTATTCAATCTCGGTGATAAGGCGAAGAACGAGTTCTATATCGCACCGATGCTTCTCGAATGCCGCGAACGATTCCAACGGCGAGTGCAGATATTTTCGGGACATCTGATGGATGTTGATGCGGCAAGCGGATTGGCGGGCCGAGTCGATTATCTGCTAACTTTTGGAGGCAACCGATACGATACGTCAATGCCCGCGATGATCGTTCGGCAAGCGGTGAAATGCGATCTTGTCAATAATCTCGGACCGTGCATTGCACAGATGGTCGCAGCATCAAGGGTTGCCAAGAAGGCCAAGAAGCCGGTTCCGTTTGTCTATGGCTGCGTGACGAGTGGAGAATCCTGGTTGTTCATGAAACTACTCGACGGTGAAGTACAGATTGACCCTCGCCCAATTCAACTAGGGGACGTAAATGCTCTGCTAGGTTATTTGATGGAGTGCTTGCATGATTTTGGTCGCCAACTGACCGACGAGCCTATGATCGTTTCCAGCTTAGCATCAACATCCCCGGCAACCTTAAGCGAGCGCTAAACGAAGATCACTGAAAACTAATAACTAACAACTGACAACTTATTAACATGGCCGACGACCCTCGCAAATACCTGGACCCGCGCACTCTCGCGAAAGTTCGTAGCCTCGAACTCAAGGCTCGGCTCATCGTCGAGGGGTATCTCTCCGGGCAGCACAAAAGTCCGTATCACGGGTTCTCCGTCGAATTTGCTCAGCATCGCGAATATGTCGCTGGCGATGACATCAAGCACATCGACTGGAAAGTTTGGGGCCGCACGGGGCGATTTTTTCTCAAGCAGTACGAAGAGGAAACCAACCTCGTTTGCTGGATCATGCTCGACCTGAGCGAATCGATGAAGTATGGCTCCATCGACGGCATGTCGAAATACGATTACGCCTGCATGTCGGCCGCGGCGTTGGCGTATCTCGTGCTCAGCCAATCGGATGCCGTCGGGTTCGTCACGTTCGATTCGGCGGTTCGGCATTTCATCAAGCCGTCGAGCCAGATGTCGCAGTTGAAGGAGATGGTTCACATTATGAACCAGGGCGTCGGCGGGCAGAAGTCGAACATGGCACCGCTGTTTCACGACATGGCTGAGCGCGTCAAACGCCGGGCGATCATCTTCCTTATCAGCGATATGTTCGAGGATCTCGACCCGATTCTGTCGGGCCTGAAGCACCTTCGCCACAAACGGCACGAGGTGGTGTTGTGGAACGTGCTCGATGGCGAAGAGTTGACGTTCCCGTTCCAAGAATCAACACTGTTCCGCGGCATGGAAGCCTATCCCGATCTCCTCACCGACCCGCGTGCCCTGCGCGAGGGCTACCTGGCACAAATCGAGGGCTTTTTGAAAGATCTCCGCCGAGGCTGCCGCGACCAAAATGTGGACTATGTGCAATTGCGGACGGATACGCCTCTCTCGGTTGCAATGTCTTCGTATATGGCGCATCGGGCGAAGCGTGCTCGGTAGTTGTCAGTTATCAGTTATCAGTTGGGAGAAATGCTCGCCCTTCTGAAAACTGACAACTGAAAACTGACAACTGAAAACTATTCATCAGGACTAATTGACATGCTTTTCGCATTTTTCGGCCTCTGGCAAGCAACCCTCGGCGTTGGTGTTGGGGCGATCGCTATTCCCGTGGTGATCCACCTCATCAACAAGCGGCGTTACAAGATCATGCCGTGGGCGGCGATGCGCTTTCTCTTGGCGGCGCAAAAGCAGACGCGCAAACGTATGCGCGTCGAGCAATTGCTTTTGCTGCTGACGCGGATGGCGATCATTGCGATGTGCCTATTCGCGATGGCCGCCGTCATGGATTGGGCCGAGCGCGATCTGTGGGCGCATCCCTGGGCGAAACCGGTCTGGCGCACCATCGGCATCGAGCAATTCGGACCGGGCAACAATCGGACGCAGCGCGTGCATCATATCTTCGTGCTTGATTGCTCGCTGAGCATGAATCAAGCAGCCGAGGGCAATCAGTCCGCGTTCGATGTCGCCCGGCAGTTCGCCTTGCGCAAGATACAAGACAATCCCGCCGGCGACGGCTACAGCGTGCTCCTGGTCAAAGAGAATCCCGCTTGGCTCGTCGGCGGCGCGTCGCAGGATAAAACCAAGGTGAGCCGAGAGATCGAAGCCGTCAAGCCGACGCATGGGAATTCGTCGCAGGCGGCGGCGCTCAACATGGTCGCGACGAAGATCAACGAGGCGCGTAGCCGATTCCCGGCCCAGGCGGTCTATTTCTTCACCGATATGCAAAAGACGACCTGGGTCGCCGGCACCGCTGATGTGAGGCCCGATGTCGAGGGCAAAGAAAAACAAGTCTATCAAGAGATCAGCGACAGAGCGACGACCTTCTTTATCGATGTCGGCCCGAAAAAGGACGCCGAGAATCTGTCGGTCGCCAGCGTCGAGTTCAGCGATCTCGTGACCTATGTCACACCCGGCGTTGACTGTCCGCTCGTCGCGGTCATCGAGAACCATGGCATGGAGCGCAAGGCCAGCGTGCGTGTCGAACTGCTGATTGGCAAAGCGAAGGAGAAAGCCGACGACGCCGTGTTGCAACTGCGAGCGGTAAGCCAACGGCTCGTTTCGATCGATCCGAAGTCGCGCCGGGCGGTCGAGTTCGACAATCTCCGTTTCCCCTCGGCTGGTACGTATGCCGTCCAGGTCCGCATCGCGAGTGACGCTCTTGAACAAGACAACACGCGCACGATCATCATCAACGTGCGCGAAACAATTCCGATCTTGCTCGTGAACGGCAAACCGTCAGCCGACCCGTTTCTACGTGCGTCTGAGTATATTCGATTCGCGTTGAATCCGGCGAAATTGGGCGACGAAAAGTCACCGCTTCGGCCTGTCGTCAAAACGCCGTCGCAGTTCAGCGAGATGACCGAGAAGGAGATCGAGCCGTATGACGCCGTCTTTTTCTGCGATGTGGACCTGAATAGCGTCAGAAACCTCGCCAAGATAGACGGTCATGTGCGTCGCGGCGGCGGATTCGTCGTCGCCCTGGGTGAAAAGTCGGCGGAGTCGCTTGACCTATACAATCGACTCCTGTTCAAGGAAGAGCATGGGCTGCTGCCGGCGAAATTGATGAAGACCGTAGTCGCACCGAAGGGCCGGCACTTCTATCTAAACAACACCGATCCGTTGGCGTTTTCCGTGCCGCCGTTGTCCGCGTTTGCGGACGACCGCGACAAACTAACGCTGCGGACGGCCCGCTTCGCGCAGTTCGTACAAGCGGTCGTGCCCGAAGGTAAAGCGAACGCGATTCTGTCGTTCATGCCGGAAGCCGAGGCAGGCGAGCAAGTGAAGCAGGATGAAAAGCTGCCGATCAACGCGCCGGCGATCGTCGAGTGGAACCCGCCGTTGCCGCGAAAACTCCAGGTCGATCCGAATGCGCCGAAGGACAAAGCCGGACAACACGCTCGGCAACAGTTGCGCTATCGTGGCAAGGTGATACTGTCCACGACCGCATTGAACACCGATTGGTCAAATTGGCCCGGATCGCCCAGCTATTTGTCGATGATACACGAACTCACCCTGCTCGCACTTTCGGGTCGATTGCGCGAGCAGAGCCACAACGTCGGCGCATTGTTAGAAGCGACGCTGCCAGGTACAACCGAAGTGCCGGTGACGTTCCGCTATCCGCCGCAATACGAGAATCTGAAGCCGAAAACGGACAAAACGCAGATCATGGACGACGTCAATATTTATCGCCACAGCGAAACCGATTGGTCCGGCGTCTATCGTGTCGAGGGACCGACAGGCCTTGAGATACCGTTCGCCGTGAATGTGCCCGCGAATTCGCAGGATCAAAAGGGTTCCGAGAGCGACCTGTCGCGTGTGGACGAAACGAAGCTGAAAGAGCTGTTCCCGAACTGGAAGTTCCAAATTTTCCGCGATCCGCTCGGCGCGATCGTCACCGATGGCCCGCTCAATCCGGACGCGTTGTATGTTCCGGTTCCCGTCGGGCCGAAGCTCGCGCACTTTGCGTTGCTGCTGCTCTTGGTACTGCTGTTTGTCGAGATCGGGCTGGCGTGGAAGTTCGGGCATTACACGACGACGGATGGCACGTTGTCGGAGACGCCGCAAGGCCCGACGGGAACGATTATCGCGGCGATCATTGCGATTGCTTCCACAGTACTGTTTTTGATCGGGGCAGTGATAGTTGCTCACGAATATACCACGGGCGATTTTCTCGGCATCTTGCCAGACATTATTCGCAACTGGTTCGAGGAGAAAGTCAAAGGCGCCGCTCTGCAACCGGGCGAAGCGAGCAGCTGGTTACTCGAGAAGCAAACCTGGCTGTTCGGCTTGCCGCGCGAAGGCTGGGCGGCGTTTCTGCTGTCGCTGGCGGCGATCGCGACGATCTTCGTCACCTACCGCGCCGAGGCGCCGCGCGTCACGACGCACTACAAACTCCTGCTCGGCGCCCTGCGCATGTACCTGATACTACTAACGATCTGGGTTCTTCTCCCGCGGCCGCAGATTCAGTTCGAGCGCAGAAGCTGGCCCGATATGGTGCTGCTGATCGATGACACGCGCAGCACGGGCGAGGCCGACACTTACCAGGACGAAGCCGTCATTGAACGTGTCAGCAAACTCAGCGCGTCGATTCGCAAAAGGCTCGAAGCCGATTTGCCCGATAAGATCAAATCGTATGACGATCAGGTCAACGCCCGCACTGCTGCCGCTGAAAAACATCCCGACATCAAAAGCGAGATCGACGCCCTTCGGCAACGGCAGCAGTACTGGATCAAACAGCAGGACGACCTCAAGGCCAACACCTGGAGGCCGAGCCGACTGCAACTCGTGCAGGCGATTCTGGAGCAACCGGAGCCACATTGGCTTAAGGCGCTGGTTCTTGAGAAAAAGTCCAAGCTGCACATTTTCCACCTCGACGCCAACGGGCGCGCCATCAAGTTGATGGACGAGGAAGGCGACGCCGGCGAGATCACTGATGCCGGCAAGCCGCACCTCATCGAACGCGCGTCGAAAGCGTTGGCAAGGCTTGAGCCGGTCGGCAACGAGAGCCGGCTGGGCGTCGGCGTCCGCCAGGTCATCGATCACTACCGCGGATCGTCGCTCTCGAGCGTCATCATGTTTACCGACGGCGTCACCACGCGCGACGAAACCCTGGCCCAGATCGCCCCCTATGCCCGCGATAAAGGCGTCTCGCTCTGGTTCGTCGGCGTCGGCGACCAACAGCAACGCCGCGACCTCAAGCTGCACGACCTCGAAGTCGAAGACCCGATCTATGTCGGCGATCGCGCGGTTTTCAAGATACGCCTCACCGGCGAAGGCTACAAGGATTCCACCGTCCCCATTATCATGCGCGTCAAGGACAAAAGCGGTAAGTTCATCGAACTGGATCGCAAGATGGTCAGGATCGATCCGAACGGCATAACCAAGAAGGAAACGTTCACCGATCAACCCAAGGAAAAAGGCACGCGCCGCTATCAGTTCGAGGTAGAGCAACCGAAGCTGCTGCCGAACGAGAAACCGATCTCGCCCGACAAGTTGCGGATCACTCGCGATATCGAAGTGATTGACACGAAGTTGATCAAGGTGCTCTACGTTGAAGGCCAGCCGCGCTTTGAGTTTCGCTACTTGAAGTACCTGCTCGAGCGGGAGGCGCCGGACGAAAAGCAAAAGAAAAAAGCCTTCGAGTTGTCGGTCCTGCTGCTCGATGCGGACGTCAATTGGGCGGGCAAGGACAACAACCAGGGCGTTGACAAGACCGCGATCACGAACTTTCCGCCCACACTCGACGAGTTGAACAAGTACGACGTTCTTATTTTGGGCGACTGCGATCCCAATCACAAGAAGCTCCAGAATCGTCTTAAAGATGTCGTGCATTTTGTCCGCGGCGAAAACGAGAAGGGAGTGAAGGCATCGAAACCGGGCGGCGGGTTGCTGTTCATGGCCGGTTCGGGGCATAATCCGCATCGCTATGGCAAGACGCCACTGGCCGACGTGATGCCGATCGAGCCGACGCGCGACAATCCACCGGAGGACCGCACGCGCGTGGATCGCTTTCGCCCCGAACTGACGCCTGCGGGCCGAGTGCATCCGCTGATCCAGTTCAGCCCTGACGCCGTGGACAATGTACGGACGTTTAACAGCTTGACGCCGTTGTTTTGGCATTCGACGGGTTACCGCATCAAGCCGCTCGCCAGCGTGCTCGCGGTGCATCCGACCGAGAACGCCGAGGCGAAGATGCCATTGCAAGACCTTAGGCATCCGTTGATCGTCGAGCATTTCCCAGGCACGGGCCGATGCATGTTCTTCGGCTTCGACGAAACCTGGCGCTGGCGTCTGCGTGACGATGAATCGAAATACAATACGTTCTGGATTCAAACCATGCGTTACCTGTCGCGTGGTAGAACGTCGCATACGAAGCTCACGCTCAACCAACAAACGCCGTACCGCGTCGGCGACGAGATCAAGATCACCGTGACGTTCCCCGACAGCACGCCTGGCGCGAACACGGGCGGACCGAAGATCGACGACAAGACCGAGGTGAAGCTGACCGTCACCTATCTTCCGCCCCATGCCAAGGAGAACGACAAGGATAAGAAGGAAACCGAGGTTCACCAGCTGCAATTGACCAAGATTCCGAACAGTCACGGAACCTACGAAGGCAAATGGACCCGGACACGCGAAGGCAAGTATATCTTTCGGCTCACGCATCCCGATGTCAGTGGATCGCAGCCGGACAAAGAGAAGCCGAGCGCGACGGCCGTCGTGCTGCTGCCGCCGGGCGAGTTGGACAACCTTCGGCTCAACTATCAGGACATGATCGCGGCGTCGGAATCAACCAACGGCGGGTTCTACACGCTGGCGAACGCGAATAAGTTGCTGGAGGAGATACCGCCCGGCGAAGGCAATCCCGTCAGCGCCCAGGTGCCGCCGACGTTGATCTGGAATCAGTGGTGGATGTTCGTGATATTTCTCGGTTTGATTACGTCGGAATGGATTTTGCGTAAGCTCAAGCATTTGTTATGATGAATCTGATTTGCCGCTTGCGGCTTAGCGCTCGCAAGGCGCCTTGCGAGCGCTAAGCCGCAAGCGGCAAACGATCTCGAAAGGACCTCTCGCATGAATCCGCTGCTCAAACAACTCGCATCCCTCCGGCGAAAAGTCCGCTTTCTCGACGGCTGGACCGGCCTCTGGGCGCTGGCGGCCCTCATCTGCACCGTCGGGGCGGCAGCGGGGACGTTCGACTATTACTTCCAAGTGCCAAGCCTGCTTCGCGCGGTCATGCTCATCGGCTTGCTCACGACGAGCGGAATCGTCAGTTACGTGTATCTCGTTCGTCCGTTCGGCAAGAAATGCGACGACCTCACGCTCGCTCTGCGCGTCGAGGATGTCTATCCCGAACTCAACGACGCCCTTGCCAGCACCGTGCAATTCTTGAAGCTCACGCCCGATGAACAAGCCGGTGTCGGCGGATCCGACGCGATGCGCCAGCGCACGATGCAAGGCGCACTCGAAAAAGCCGCGGTATATGACTTCTCGCAAATTCTCAACCGTCGCCCGGCGATGCTGTTTAGCCTTGCGGGGCTGGTCGCCGGCGCCGTCCTCGGAACATTGATCTGGTATTTCCCCAGCCACTCGCAGACTGCGTTTCGCCGTTTCATCGAGCCGTTCGGTTCGCACCCGTGGACATCGATTTCCGTCGAACGCTCCAAGGGCAAGCATTCCAATCTGGAAGCAATCGATCCGAAAACGAATCAGCAGGACCGCATCGCCTTGAACCAACCGTACCGCATCCGGGTGACGCTCGCGGGCAAGATGCCGAAGCATGCGAAGGTGCTGATCCAAAGCCAAATCCGTTCCGAACTGACGTTCACGCCCGACAAGCTGAAGATGGAGGACGACGGCACGGCAACGTTCGAGTCGCCGATCCCGGTGCCACAGAACAGCGAAAAATTGCGCTTCAAGATCATCGCGAACGACGGCCTATTTCCGCCGCGAGCGGGCACCTGGTTCGAGGTTGACGTGCTGCCCAAGCCTCGGCTCATCGACCTGGAGAAAGGCACGCCGTCGCCGCAGATCACAATCTATCCGCCGACCTACACCGACCTGCCGTCGCCACAGAGATTGCCGGGCGGGACCAAGGATTTGTTGAACCTATTCGAAGGAAGCAAGGTCATCCTGCACGCCAAGGCGGACCGTCCGCTCGTTGACGCATGGATCGAATTGCACCCGGAGCGAAACACGACCGAGAATCAAGACGACCGAGCGCCGGTAAAGAAGGTGCCGCCCGAACGGATGGTGGCCCAATTCGACCCCAACGATCGCTCGGTGATGAACTTCACGTTTATGCCGAAACAGCTCGGCGAGTATTCGTTGTACATCAAGGACGAACACGGTCTGGATGCCGAGGAACGCGGGCAGATCAATCTGGTGCGCGATCCGCTGCCGTTGGTAAAGTTGATTCGGCCCAGTGCGAGCGTGACGGCGATTCCGACAGCAAACATCGCGTTCAAGTTCCAGGCCACCGACGACATCTTTGCCGTCAAGTCGGTTTGGCTTGAGTATCGCAAGAAAGGCCCCGATGGACAGTTTCTCGAAGAACCGATGAAGCGCGTGCTGATGTATGACGCCGGCGATTTCCGCTGGCTGATCCCGCATATGTCGGCGTTGATGATGAAGTCGCCGTTCCCAGGCCCGGATGCGGGACTCGGTCGGCTGGTGACGCATCTCGCGGCGGCCGAAGCGAAAACGCCGGACCGCGCCGAGCAAATTCGGCTGCGCTGGAAACGGCTCGACTTCGATATGGCCTGGTCGCTCAACAACGAATTCAAAGCCGGCGATGTCGTGCATGTCGAAGTGTGCTCCGACGATTTCCACGACCTGAAACCGCCGCGCGAGGCGGGCCGCAGCCATGCGATCGAGTTGCGCATCATCACGCGCCCAGAGATGATCGCCAAGGCCGAGGAAAAGCTGGCCGACATCAACAGTCAACTCCAAAAGATGGAACGTCAGCAACGCAAGGCGATTGACGCCGTGCGCGAGGCCCAGAAGGCGGACAAGTTCGATCAGAAAAGCCGCGAGGACTTCATCGACGGCGCTCAACAGCCGCAGCGCGAAATCGAGAACATGATTGGCAAGGCGGCGGACGAAGGCCTGCGCCGCGATGTGAATGAATTGCGCCAACAACTCAAGGAAAGCAAACTCGATAACACCGATGTCTTCCGCGACGCCAGCAAGATTAAAGGCGCGCTCGAGAACATCACCCAGGAAGACCTGCCGCAGATCGAACCGAAGCTCGCCGACGCGCAGAATCAGATCACGCAGAACGATAAGAATTCGCCGCCGATCAAGAAGAATCTCGAGGCGATCGCGCGCATGCAGGAGAATGTTGCCAAGGGGTTGAAAGAACTGATCAACGATCTCGACCCGCAAGCCGCCATGCGTGAACAAGCCAAGGCGATCCGCGACATTGCCCAGGCGCAGGAACAGATTAACCAGAAACTCGATGAAGCCAACGCTCTGA
This sequence comes from Gemmataceae bacterium, assembly GCA_009697105.1. Lineage (GTDB taxonomy): Bacteria > Planctomycetota > Planctomycetia > Gemmatales > Gemmataceae > SIAQ01. The sequence goes on from SIAQ01000001.1 coordinate 95,937, forward strand.
AAAATGAGCTTGAGAAAGCGCAACCGGATCAGAAGCCAGTCATCGAGAAAGTGACCCGCGAAAAGATCGAGCAACAGATGCGCGAGCAGAAGGAGTTGGCCGACAAGACCGAGAAACTCATCAAGCAACTCAAGACGGCCCAGAAGGAACTTGAGGAGAAAGGCGACAAGGAAGGCACGCGTCGCATCGAGGAAGCGATCAAAAACATCGAACAGCCCAGAGCCAACGACCCGATGACACCCGACGAACAGAAACGCCCGCTGAACGCCCAGATGCGCGATGTCGCCAAGCAGCTCGAAAACAAAGCCGAGACCAAGCAGAAAACACTCGACCAGCAAAAGGAGATCGCCAAGAACCTCGATCAAGCCCTGAAATCTCTCGAAGGCCGTGACCAGAACAGTTTGCGCCAGGCCATCGAGGAACGCCAGCAGATGGAGAAGAACCTCGACAAGATTGGCAAGGAACTCAAGCAGCTTCAGGACGAGCAAAAGAAGATCGACAAGATCGAAAACATGGAGGAACGCCTGAAGAAGCAACAAGAGTTGGCCCAGAAACACGAGGAACTGCAGCAGAAGATCGAAAAGGCACGCCGCTCTCTCGCCCGACTCGACGAGCAACGGCCCGCGAATGATCTTAACGATGCGGCCAAGCAACTCGAAAACGCCGCCGAAAAAATCAGAAACGGCGAGAACGCCGAGGGCGAGCAGAAAAAAGCGCAACAGAAAATCCAGCAAGCCCGCGAAGAGCTGAAGGAGGCCGAGGAGGAACTGGCCCGCGAGATGCTCATTCGCATGGCCGATCAGCTGGGTGGCCTCAAGATCCGCCAGGACTCGCAGCTCAAACGTGCCGAGGATTTGCACGCTAAAGTCATGAAGAAAGAATCGTGGACCGAGCCGTTGCTCGATACGATGGATGGCAACATCAACGCCCAAAAGAGCATCGGCGAGGAAACCGAGCAACTCAAAGACAAGATGAAAGGTGCCAAGGTCTTCGCCAGTATTCTCGAGCGAGCCAAGAAATCGATGGACGACGCATCCACGACTATGAAAACACGCCATGAAGAAGGCAAGGACCGCCGCTATGCTGACAAGAACGAGAAGATGAAGAAAGAAGAACTCAAAGACGAAATCGAATGGCAGACCGACACCGTCAAGAATCAAAAGCAGGCGGCGTTGCGGCTGGATCGCATCATCGAATCGCTCAAGGAAGAAATCGCCAAGAAGAAGCCGGCACGCAAGGAACAAAAGGACCCGCAGAACGCCGACAATATGCCTGACGAGAAGAAGGAACCGCAAGGCGGGCTTCGCGCTCAAGACGGCATCCCGCCGATGGCGCAGATTAAGGCACTGCGGTCCGAGCAGGAGGACCTGATGCGCGATACCAAGGACTTCCACCAACGCAATCCCGACCCGGCCCAGTATAATGATATGCAGCGCCAATCGCTGCGCGAATTGGAAACGCGACAGGAAGAGCTTCAGTCGCTGTTCCAGGGATTAGTCGCTCCGCCGATGCCCAAAGAAGGAGACCCACAATGATCCGTGGTTTCGTCATCAGCATGGTCAGCTTCACGCTGCTCGCCGCCTTCACGGTCGCGCAAGACAACGCGCCTGCGCAAAAGAAGGCCGACGACAAGCAAGCGCCGAAGAACGAAGACAACCCGCCCGAAGCCAAAAAAGAAGAGCCTCCCGAACCGCCGGCTGAGGATCCGAAAAAGATCATCGATCGGCTGCGCGAAAACTTCGAGACCGCACGCGAGAAGCTCGAAAAGAAGGACCCCGGCATGCAAACGCAGGCCACGCAACAGAAGATCATCGACGACCTGAATAAGTTGCTCGACCAACAAAACGACGATAAGGGTGGTGGTGGCGGCGGCGGTGGAGGTGGAGGCGGCGGAGGTGGTGGCGGTGGTGGTGGGGATGGTGGCGGCGGCAACTCCAAAAGCGGAGATGGCGGCTCCGGCGGCAACTCCAAAAGTGGCGGAGATGGCGGTGCCGGCGGCAAGAAAGAACAACCACAGCCGAAGGGCCTCGAAGATAAAAAGAAAGAAGACAAAAAAGACGTAGGCAAAGATCAGAAAAAAGAGGACATGAAGGACGGCAAGAAAGATAAAAAAGACGAAGCTGGCAAAAACCAAAAAGACAAGGACAAAAAAGACGAACAGAAAAAGAAGGACCAAGAAGAACTAAAAAAGAAAGACAAGGACAAGAACAAGGACAAAAAAGACGAACAGAAAAAGAAGGACCAAGAAGAACTAAAAAAGAAAGACAAGGACAAAGACAAAAAAGACGACGGCAAAGGCAGCGACGGATCCGGCGCCAAGAAGGACGACCCCGACAACAAAAAAGACGATCCCACCGCCAAATCCAACGCCGGCGGATGGGGTCATCTCCCGCCCGCCCGCCGCAAGGAAATGGACGCCTTCTCCCGCGAACGCTTCATGCCTCGCTATGAAGAACTGCTGCGGGCTTACTATCGCTCCATCGCCGAAAGCAATCGGCGAACGAAGGATGGAAACTGAGAGAAGGCCCAGAGGCGAGGTACTCCGAACCTCTGGGATAGCCCAAGCGGGATCCCAAGGGTTCGGAGTACCTCACCCGTGGGCTTGCAAAGGCAATTTTCCGTTTCAACCGAGGTTCAGCCATGAATCGACGTTCCCTCCTGACTCGCGGTATCGGCGCCCTCGCGGGATTGTCCGGCAGTGGGTTGCTTTGGCATGCGCTCGCGCAAGACGGCAATCCAGCCCGCGACCTGATCAACGTCAACTCCCAGCGCACCATCGACGCCAGCCTCGATTGGCTGTCTCGCCAGCAAAACGCCAACGGCTCGTTCGGCACGGGTGCGTACAATGGCGATGTCGCCGTCACCAGCGTGGCCGGCCTGGCGTTCATGTCTGCCGGCCATCAACCGAGTCGCGGGCGCTACGGCGACAACATCACCCGCTGCCTGGAGAACATGCTGACCTGTGAAGATCGCGGCACGCCGGGATTCCTCAACGCTCGCGGCGGCGGGTTCGGAGCTCACGGCCCAATGTACGGGCACGGTTTCGCGACGCTGTTCCTCGCCGAAGCGCACGGGATGATCCATAACGCCAATCTTCGCCGCGATATTCGCGACCTGCTGGGCCGCGCGATTCGGCTCATCGTCAGCGCCCAGAACGGCGAAGGCGGCTGGCGCTACCAGCCGCGCCCGACTGATGCGGACCTATCGGTAACGGTCTGCCAAATCATGGCCCTGCGCGCCGCCCGCAACGCCGGCATCAACGTGCCTCGCTCGACGGCGGAAAAATGCACCGAGTATGTGAAAGCCTGCCAGGACCCCAACTCCGGCGGCTTCCGATATCAACGCATCGGCGGGGGCCCCGGTTTCGCCCGCACCGCCGCCGGCGTCGTCGCACTCTATAGCGCCGGCATCTATGATGATCCATCGGTCGAACGCGGTCTCAACTACCTCATGACTTTCCGCCCGGGACCAAATCGCAACATCGGCTTCCTCGGCGATGTCAACGCCCACTACTTCTACGGCCACTATTACGCAGTGCAAGCCATGTGGATCGCCGGCGGCAACTACTGGCGCCAGTGGTACCCCGCCATCCGCGACGAACTCCTCACCAATCGCCGTAAAGACGGCTCCTGGCTGCAGGGCATCGTGCCATGCACCCATTACTGCACCGCGATGTCGCTGATTATTTTGCAAGTGCCGAACAATTATCTGCCGATCTTGCAGCGGTAGGATTCTTTGTGTTCTCCGCTTGCGGCTTATCGCTCCGATACCCGAGGTACGCGCTAAGCCGCAAGCGGAAAAGATCAATTCACTCCGGCGAACCCCACATGATTCGCGTACTTGTCACGTTCCTTGCGCTGTCAATGTTCTGCTCGGCCAGCCGTGCACAAGAAATGCCGCACTTCACGATCGACACACCGACGGAGACACGGCGCAGGTGCAGGCTTACGGCATTCGATCTCTCCGGCAAGCTCCAGGCCGAGCATCTCGATGGCAAGATCGACTCGCCGCGGTTGGTCGAACTCCGCCAGGAAGAGGCAGCGCTGCCGCCGCTTTTGACGCACGAATTCGTCGGGCTGACGAATGGCGATCGCATCCCGCTCGATACGACCTCGCCGGCGAACCTCGGCGAGAACGCGCTGAAAATTTGGCCAGCGACGACCATGCCATCAATCGGCGGCAAAGCGGTCTCGTTGTATTCGCCGCACGTCGCCATGATATTTTGGGCGGTCCCCGACGGCGTCGATCGGCCCGAGTTTTTCTTTGCCCAACTCGAAAAGCAACCACGCAAGCTCGATGCCATCTTTTTGCGAAATGGCGACCGCATCGACGGCAAAGTGACCAAACTCTCCGGTAAAGACGGCTGCGTGCTGACCACCGAACGCCGAACCGCGACCGTAACCTGGTCGAAACTCGCCGGCATCGCCTGGAGTACCGAACGCGCCGCCCGGCCTCGCACCAAAGGCGTTTACTACCGCGCGATTTTGGCGTGCGGCGCCCGGCTCAATCTGCTCGACGTGCGTTTCGACGCCAAAGCGAAACTCTTCATCGCGCAAACGCAGTTCGATCAAACGCTAAGCATTCCTGAATCGGCCCTGCTCGCGCTCGACGTTAGAAACGGCCCCGCGATCGATCTCGCCGACCTGACGCCGACGCGGTATGAATTCCGCCCCTATCTCGGCGCGAGTTGGCCGTGGATCAAGAACCTCTCAACCGCCAATCACCCGTTGCGTCTCGCCGGCAGTACGTTTGAAGACGGCATCGGCACGCACGCCTCTTGCACGCTTGAATACAAACTCGACGCCAAATATGCACGCTTCGACAGTCTCGTTGGCATCGATTTGATTTCGGCGGCCAAGGGCCGAGCCAAGGTCGCTATCGAACTCGACGGCAAACGCATCGACCTGAACGCAGGCAAGGAAATTTCGAGCCGCACGCCGCCGATTGAAGTGAGAATGGATGTTCGCGGCGTACGCACGCTGAAACTGCACGTCGATTTCGGCAGCTTCGGCGATGTCGAAGCCCACGTGAACTGGGCGAAGGCACGCTTGGTGAAGGGCGGCGAATAACGTTTAGCCAGTCGCCTTTGGCGAGCGCGGATACTATTGCATCCTCGACAACAACACGGTCGCGCACGCCAAAGGCGTGCGGCTAAACGGAATCACTCCTTATACTGAAAACACGGATAGGGAAAAATGCCAGCAAGGTATTTCCCATCCGCGTTATTCGTGATATCTGTGGTTGGTGTTGGTTCTGTGCGGGTGTTCGAACTCGCGCGAACTCGAACAATTGTCGAAATTGTTGTTCACAAACACATCTCCGTTCGTCATAATGGCTGAATGAGGAATTCCGCAATCTGAGGAGATCGGCATCATACTGCACCGAGCTTGCATCCTTACCCTGTTGGGCTGCTTCACATTCACCCTCGGAATCGGGTCGTCGTTCGGGCAGGAACCTGCGTACAACAAAAAAGCCATTGCCACGCTCAGCAAGCGTATCGACGAGCATCTCGCCAAGGTCTGGGCGAAAGCGAAGGTTGCGCCGGCGGCCAAGGCCGACGACTTCGTCTATTTCCGCCGACTCAATCTCGACCTGCGTGGCCGAATTCCCGAGCTGAGCGATGTCGTCGATTTCGTTGACGATGACGACGCTGAAAAGCGCTGGCTGTGGGTCGACCGGATGCTCGAAAGCCAGGAATATCCGGCGCACTTCGCGCATGTATGGCGCAACATCATGCTGGGCTATCAGTCCAATCCCCAGTTCCAGTTTTTGATGCCGCAGTTTGAAGGTTGGCTGCGCGAGCGAATCAAAGACAACGTCGCACTCGACGCGATGGCGCTCCAATTGCTGACCAGCCAGGTCGGCGGTCCGAATATGGGTTTCGGACGCGGAGGTATGGGAACGACAAGTCCACAGCTCTTCTTTCAGGCAAACGAGAACAAAGCCGAACTTCTCGCGGCGGCAACCTCGCGCGTCTTCCTTGGCGTCAAGATTGAGTGCGCTCAGTGCCATGCTCATCCGTTTGCGAAGTGGAAGCAGGACCAATTCTGGGAATTCGCCGCGTTCTATTCCCAGACACCGCAAATCATCCGCCAGCCGAATCAGCCCGCACCGGCGAAGCTGCCCACTATCACGCTGGGTCGCGAAATACTAGTCCCTGGCACGGAGCGCGTTGTCAAGGCGAAATTCTTGAATGGCAAAATGCCCGACTGGGAAAGCTCGACGAATTCACGCAAAACGCTTGCCGACTGGATCATCGCCAAGGAGAATCCCTATTTCGCGAAGACGATGGCCGACCATGTCTGGTCGTACCTGATGGGCGTAAGCTTGCTTGAACCGATCAACGAACCGAGCGACGATATCCCGCTCACGCATCCCGAATTGCTCGACGATTTGGCCAAAGCGCTGGTCGCCAACAATTTCGACGCCCGCTTCCTCGTTCGCGCGATCGTACATTCGCAGGCCTACCAACGAGGCAACGGCGGCGCAAAGCTTGCCGACAAGGAAGACTATCACCTGTTCGTCCGTATGCCGATCCGCTCGCTCTCACCGGAGCAAATCTTCGATAGTGTCGTCGTCGCCACGGTGTCGCCGCACGAGATTGAAACACGTCGATCCTTGCTCGGCCAACCCAATCAGCCGCAGCAGTTTTTCGATCCACGCTTCCAACAGTCGGAGCGAGCGAAGTTCGCGTTGAAGTTCCCGATGCAGGATCGTCGCTACGAGCCGCAAACGTCGATCTTGCAGGCGCTCTTCATGATGAACGGCGAGTTTCTACGTAAGCGGACGAGCGCGACCAACAACAAGGATTTGAAAACACTCGCGAATCCGAACCTGCGCGATGGCCATCCGGCACGCGTGATGTCGCTCTATCGCATGGTGCTGTCGCGGCCGGCCCGACCTGATGAGATCGCCCGCTTGGTTCCATACCTCGAACGCGGCGGCGCGACGAAGAACCTCGGCGATGCCGTCAGCGACATCTACTGGGCGCTGCTGAACAGTTCCGAGTTCTTACATAATCATTGATTCGCGCGTTCACGTTTAGCGCTCGCGTGATGTCTCGTCGGCAGCGTATCACGCGAGCGCTAAACGTAAACGAGTCTTCACTGCGGCTTCGGCACAAACTTCATTTCCGCCAGCCAAGTTAGCGAGCGCGTTTGCCAGGCGTCCCACATCGGGCCTTTGTAGCCGTTCAAGCCGTGCCCGCCTGACGGGAGTTCCAAGTAGTCGGCAGCCACCTTGTGATTACGCAGAGCATTGAAAAACATACGACTATTTTCGGGTGGCACGGGGCCGTCGTCCTTGGCGTGAGCGAGAAAGGCCGGCGGCGTTTTCGCATCGACCTGTTTCTCGTTCGAGAATATTTCAACCAGCTTCGCATCCGCGTCCTTGCCGAGCAGATTGTTGCGCGAACCGCCGTGACCTTTGGCGCCCATCGTGATGACGGGATAGACAAGCACCATAAAGTCAGGCCGACAGCTTTGCCGTTCGACGAGGTCAACGGCAGTCGCACTGCCGGCATCGAAGTGCGTGCCCGCCGTGGAGGCCAAATGCCCACCGGCCGAGAAGCCCATGATGCCGACGCGATTGGCATCAATGTTCCACGCTTTTGCATTGGCACGCACGGTCCGGATCGTCCGTTGCGCGTCGAGCAACGGCACCATCGATCGTCCCTTGGGCATGCGGTATTCGAGCACCACGCCGGCGATGCCGTGACGGTTCAGCCACTGGGCGATGCCATGCCCTTCCGCGCCGGTCACGAGTCCGCCATAACCGCCGCCGGGACAGATGACGATGGCGGCGCCGTTCGGCTTCTTGGCGTGATGGACGGTGACCCAGACTTCGATTTCCTGAAACTTGCCATCGCCGATCGGAGCGCGTTGATTCCAAAGGCCGACCTTGACGGGCTTGACGTCCTTGTCGCCTTGAGCGCGGGCGATATCAGACGTCAGGGACAGCAATCCAAAAACAATGGAGAGCGTGATACGCATTGAATTACCTCGGGAGGGATAGCGAAAATGCCCAAATGCCACATGGTCATCTTATGACGAGTTGAGATAATGTCGGAGCATGAGCATAAGAATTGAAGTTGCCGACAATACTAGATTTTCGAGGCTGAAGCGTAAGCGAGGCAGCCTGAATGCCTCGCTTACGCTTCAGCCTCGGATGGAAATTTGACTTTTGTCCGTGGCGTCAGAGGCAGCCTGAATGCCTCGCTTACGCTTCAGTCTCGGATGGAAATTTGACTTTTGTCCGTGGCATCAGCATTGAAGTTGCGATTTTGTAGCGAAGGTGCAAGCCGGCGATGAGAATGATTCATTTACGAATCCGTCAGAGCCACGCACGAAGTAAGTGGTTTGAATTTTCCATCGCAGTGCGCTCAAACCACTTACTGCGTGTGTGGCTCGGACGACGATGGAACAGCATATGCCGCGATTTGTCATTCTAGAGCACGATCACCCGGTGTTGCACTGGGATTTGATGCTGGAAGCAGGAGGCGTCCTGCGCACCTGGCGATTGGCGGAAGCGCCGACGGCGGCGGCCTGTGCGATCGTCGCCGAGCCGTTGCCCGATCACCGCTTGGCGTATCTGGATTACGAAGGCTCAGTGAGCGATAATCGCGGCCGTGTCAAACGCTGGGATAGTGGGACTTTTGACGCCCTCGAATCCAACGCCTGGATGTTTCATGGCCAACGTCTGCACGGCTTCGCGCGGATCGAATGCAACGATGGGACGACCTGGCAATTCCGCCGCCAACCACTCGGACCATCGTGAATCACTCCTCATCGCGTCCACAATAATCCATATCCTAATCTCCAAGCCAGTCGCAGGGACGCCAATGCTGAGGCTTTCCGTCCAATCCGCCTAATCCCTGCGAGTTCATCAAATATGACGGCACTTCCCCCTGGCAAGTTCTCCCTAAAACCCGATCCGCTGCTCGCTCCGTTGACGGACAACGCCTGGCTGGTGGACGTTATCACCAGGCTAACCGATCGGCCCGTCGCCGAGGTTTGCGAACGTCTGTACGCGGAAGAGCATCAGATCGGCACCAACGTCAATGCCGCCATGCTGCGTTCGCGCATCGAGCCGTACCTCTGGACCGACGAACTTGTGCGATTCTACGAACAGACCGATGCGTTTCTCTACGAACTGGTCGCCTGGAATCGCAACGCCAACAAAGTCGCGATTCGGCAATGGATGCATGGCGTGCTGGCGCGGATGCCGGCGGTTTCGCTCGATGTGCTCACTTATGGCGACGGCATCGGCTGCGACAGTTTATTCTTGACGCAAGCCGGGCATCGCGTGACGTACTGCGATCTCGGCGAGTTGAGCGAGCGATTCGCGCAAGCGTTGTTTGCCACGTCGGGGCTACCCTTTGAATCGCGCCGTGATTTGAATGCATTGCCTGCGGAAGCGTATGATGCGATCGTATGCCTTGATGTGCTGGAGCATGTGCCCGATCCGGCGAGCCTGGTCGAAAGGGTCGCGCGATGCTTGAAGCCCGGCGGCATCTTGATCGTCAGCGCGCCGTTCTTTGCCGTCGATACCGAGTTTCCCACGCACTTGGCGTCGAACGTTCGACACAGCGGCAGCCTGGCGAATCTCTACGGACGCTTCGGGCTGCAACTCGTCGACGGGCAGCCGTTCCACGATCCCTTGGTGCTGAGCAAATCACCGATCGTCTACAATGCCGGGCCATGGGGTTGGTGCCGGCGTGCGGCAGTTCACGCGGGCGGACTCATTCTCAAAGGCGCACGCCTCTGGTCCTGGCCGCACCGCAGCATCGGCCGCATGCTGCAACGGCGTGGATATCGCTACTTCACCGATGGCTTGCAGCCGACGATCGAGAGCGGCGAGAAGTGAGGTGAATTGTTTAGCCGCTCGCCTTTGGCGAGCGCGGACCTGCGGATTGCAATTGCATGACGCGCAGTCCGCGCTCGCCAAAGGCGAGCGGCTAAACAATTCACTTCTTCCCGACGCAATACAGGTAGCGCGAACCCTTCAGATAAATCCGCCCGCCAGCGATAGCGGGGGACGCCCGGCTCGGATCGCCCAATTCGCCGCGGCCTACCACTTCCGCCTTTGCACTAGCTTTTAGGACATAGCTCTTGTTGGCGTTAGCACAGTAGATCAAGCCATCGGCCGTCACGATCGGGCTGATGGCGGGATCGACGCCTTCGAGCCGTTCCTTGAACAGTTCCTTGCCCGATTGCCAATTCCAACAACCGAGCACGCCGGGACTGTTCAGGCGATACATCCGCCCGCCAACGACGAGCGGTGAGGAGAAGCCCTCAGCCAAGGCGGGAATCTTCCAGCCCAACCCGGTCTTGGACAGATCGCCCGTGCCCTTCGCCTTCACTGTCACGCCGATGCCGCCGCGGCCCGAATCGACGTACACGACGTCGCCCGACACAACCGGCGACACGGTATCGCCCACACGCTGGCCCACCTGCGCGGACCAGATCACCTCGCCCGACGCAAGATTGATGCCCTGCGGCCCGTTGGATGTAGCCACGACGAGTTGAAGTTTTTCCGCGATCTTGGCGATGATCGGCGTGCTATGTGCCCAGTCGATATCGGGGCGCTTCTTCTCCCAGTGCGAGGCGCCGGTGGCTCCCTCGAACGCATGGATCACTGATGATTTCTTTCCCCGCATCTGATCGCAAACGACGATGACCGCGCCTTCGTTTATGATCGGGCTGGAAGCCCAGGCGACATCGAAATCGTAAGGCTTGATTTCCTTGCGCCAGGCGAGCTTGCCCTGGAAATCGACCGCCGCCAATACCGCGGAGCCGAACGCGACGTAGACGCGCTTGCCATCGGTCGCGGGTGTCGGTGCTGTGTAGCCGCCGCGAAGATCGGTCAATTTCCACGGGCCGGGTTCGATCGGCGTGTCCCAGAGTTTCGCGCCGTCCTTGGTTGCAAAGCAGAGCAGATGATGTTCGGGAAAGTTCTTCTCGCTTACGTCTTCGGGCCAATAGGAGACGGTGACGAAGACGCGTTCGCCCCAAACGATCGGGCTGGATTGATTCTGATCGCGACGACCTTTTTCAGACGGGAAGAGGGCGGCCTTCCAAAGGACATTCTCCTGCGTCTTCCCGCCCCAGGTCGTGGGCAGACCCTTTTCATCGGAAACGCCTATGCCGGTGGGGCCACGCCACATCGGCCAATATTCACCGGCGTCGAGGGATGAGAATGCGAGTAACAGAACGGCTATTGAAATAGAGATGCATCGAGTCATTGCGTGCCCCTTATCGAAATAATTAACCACAGAGGCACCGAGAACACAAAGAAATTCAATACAAATCAAGAACTCCGGCTCGATAGGCTCCCGCATCAATAGATGAAGCCTAATGCAATTTACCTATTTTGATTTTCTCGGTGTTCTTTGTGCCTCTGTGGTTAGGTGTCTTTTCACGGTCCTGGCACCATATTGAGCGCTTGCGGCTGAGCGACAATCGCTGTTCGATCCGTCGTTTGCCGAACCGAGCGCAGAAGCCAATTCGCACCAGGCGGGACGCTCAAGCCGAGTGTCAGCGCGACGCAGATCGCCAGCGTCGCCAGGCCGGGGATCGAACCGCATGTTTCAATCGGTTTCACGGAAGTACGAAGATACATTACCGAAATCAACCGCAGGTAGTACCACCCGCCGATCGCGGCATTGACCATACCAACCACGGCTAGCGTCGGGTAGAGCCAATGTGGCAACGTACTCCCTGGCGCATGCGTGGCAAGCGCGCCGAAGAAAACGAAGAACTTACCAGTAAAGCCCGCCGTAAACGGGAAGCCGAGCAAGCTGAGACACAGTACCGTCAACAGAAGGGCGACGCGCGGATGCGATTTCGCCAGGCCCGCGAGATCGTCGACGCTTTCGACCGGGCGGTCAGTGCGGTGCAGCATCAGGATAGTCGCGAAGACACCGAACGTCATCGCGCCGTAGGCGACAAGGTAGAAGAGCAGCGCCGCCACGCCGTTGGTAGCCGCGTCAGGGCCGGAGAGATATGGCGCACTCGCCAGGGCGACGAGCATGTAGCCGGTGTGCGAGATGCTGGAATAGGCGAACAGGCGTTTGAGATTGTCTTGCAGGATCGCGAGGATGTTGCCGATCGTCATCGTCAACGCCGCCAGGAACCAGAACAACGTCGGGGTTTGGTCGCTCAGCGCCATGCCGATCGCCCGATGCCCAGCCGAGTCAACGCCTGGTGGGAGCACGAAGCCGAATATCCGCAGCATCGCCACGAAGCCGGCGATCTTTGGAATGTACGAGAGCAACGCCGCCCCGCTCGTCGATGTGCCCTGATAGACATCCGGTGCGTAGAAGTGGAATGGCACCGCCGCCACGCGGAAGCATAGGCCCGCGGCAATCATCAACATGCTGATCTGTGCCATGCCCGCGACGGCTTTGCGTTCCTCGTCGTTCGCGCCGAGCATTACCTGCATGATGCCTGCGATATTCGTCGTCCCCGTGATGCCGAAGAGGTAACTGAAACCGAACAGCAAGAATGCGGACGCGAGAACACTCAGCAGGAAATACTTCATCGACGCTTCTTGCGATGCATCGTCGTGTTTCGGCAAGTAGAGCAGGATGTAGGTCGGAATACTGATAAGCTCAAGCGCCAGGAATAACACACACAGGTCGTTCGCAGACCCAACCATGCTGACACCGGCGATGATGAGCAGGAAGCAGGCATGATGGTCGGCGACAAATCTCTCGGGCGACTCGTCCCAGCAAAGCAGGATGAACATCGCACCGCTGGCGAGAGCGAGTAGCCGAGTGAGATGGGCGAGCGAATCGAAGACGACAGGCACGCCGAACACTGCCGTGCCCGGTAGGCTTTGCGCTTCCGGAGAAATCAACGTCAGCGCGAACGCCGTCGCCAGGCCCGCCAGTGCGACGATTCCCCACAGCCGTCGGTCAGCCTTGAACAGGCCGCCGATGAAGAGCACGCAGGCGCACAAAACCAGCGCCATCTCCGGATAGAGATGATGAAAAAGTTCGGCCAATTGCGAGGCATACGGATGCATGATGGAAAACTCTAGTATTTGCCGTTCGTTTAGCGTCCGCCCGGCACAATGCGAGCGCTAAACGACAAGCAGCTATTATCGCCCGTCTGCGACTTTCGTGTTCATGTTGTCGATTCGCTTCTGCACTATCCGCTCGACCACTTCAATATCCGGCTTCACCGAATTGAGCACCGGTTGCGGATAAACGCCCAGCAACAGGCACAGCACGAGAAGCGGCGCCAGCGCAGCCACTTCACGCGCGTTGATGTCGTGAACCTCATGGCCGTGCGTGTCGGGTTCTTTCAACTCGCCGAAGAAGACCTGGCGGAGCATCGACATCAGGTACCACGCACCGAGGATGATCCCGCCAGTGCCGAGAATCGCGAGCACCGGGCGCAGGTCGTACATGCCGAAGAAGATCAGCGCTTCGCCGACGAACCCGTTCAGCCCCGGCAAGCCGACGCTGGACAGGCTGACGAAGACCATGCAAAACGAAATGACCTTGAGCTTCGATCCCAGGCCGCCGTAATCGCCGATCATGCGTGTGTGATAGCGTTCGTAGATCATGCCGACGATAAGGAAGAGCGCCCCGGTCGAGAGGCCGTGGTTAATCATCTGCATGAGGCTGCCGGTCAACCCCGCGCTGTTGAGCGCGAACATTCCGAGCGTGCAGAAACCGAGATGGCTGACCGACGAGTAGGCGACAAGTTTCTTGATGTCGTCCTGCGCTCTCGCACAGAACGCGCCGTAGAGGATGCCGATGACCGAGAGTGTGCCGATGACCGGAACGCCAACGGTGATCGACGCATCCGGAGCAAGCGGCAAACACAGCCGCATGAAGCCGTATGTGCCCATTTTCAGCAGCACGCCCGCCAGCAGTACGCTGCCCGCCGTCGGTGCTTCAACATGCGCGAGCGGCAACCAGGTATGCACGGGGAACAACGGCACCTTGATCGCAAAACCCGCCATCATCGCCAGGAACACCCAGAACTGAAAGCTTGCATAAAACGCTCGTTCCGACGCCGGCGCCGATTCGAGCAGATGATTGAATCGTGTCACCAATTCCGGGATCGAGAACGTCAGCTCGTGCGGCACGGCTTGCTGGTAACATACGACGACCACGGCGAGTAAACCCAAGAACGTTAGCACGCTGCCGGCCAGGGTGTAGATGAAAAACTTGCGTGCGGCATAGCGACGTTCCGGCCCGCCCCAGATGCCGATGAGGAAAAAGAGCGGCACAAGCGTGAGTTCAAAGAACACGTAGAAGAGGATGATGTCGAACGCCAAAAACACGCCGACCATGCCGAAATTGAGCACGAACAGCCAGGCGTGGAATTCATGCACGCGTTCGTCGATGGCGTTCCACGAGATCAAGATCGACGAAACCATCAGGATTGCCGTCAGCACGACGAGCCAAATGTTGAGGCCATCCACGCCGACGAAGAACTGGATAGCGCCGAGCTTCGGGGCGTTTTTGTCCTTGGACGCCTCACTGCCCATATTGAGATCAATCAGGTTCCAGGTCGTCGCATGAGGAGCGTCGGTGGTGTTGCCAGGTACGAACATCGGCTCGAAGCGGTGGATTTGCTTGGCATGGTCACGGTTGGAGATAAAGCCGATAGCGATGACAAGAGCGATAACGGCGCCGGCGACCGAGGCCAGGAGGCTAATTTGACGAACGAGTTGTGCTCGCGCCGGACCGAGGCAAGCGACCAGCACCGCTGCCGCCACGGGGAGGAAGATCAGAATCAACAGGAGCGTTTGATACAAGTTCATCGAGAATTTCCATGACACTTTCGGCGAGCCTAGCCGCGTAAGCGGCAGGTTGAAATCGGCAATCGCGTGTTCAACCTGCCTCTTACGCGGCTAGGCTCGCCAATTTCTCGTTTCGATCCATGTCCAGTTCATAGGCCTACCGCATCAAGACCGACAGCGCGAAGCCAGCCATGCCCAGGGCCATCAACAGCGCGTAAAACTGCACGAGGCCGTTCTGCACGGGCCGAACCAGAAAGCCCAGAAACGCCGGGATTTGGCCAAGCAGATCCACAACGCCATCGAGCAGATAGGCATCGACGATTCGGCACACGTGGGCGAAGATCGTCATTGGTTTAACGATCGTCAGTTCATAGAGTTCGTCAAAATAGAACTTGGCTTGCGACAAATCGTACAAGGAGGGCAGCGTAATCGCAGGGTCGGCCAAGCTCGGTTGCTTCACGTAGAAGAGATAAGCAAGGCCGATACCCGCCAGCGCAATGACGCTACTGCCGGCCATCAGGGCCCAGTTGGGGTGATGCGCACCTTGCAAATGCGGAAACGCCTGGATAACCCATGTTTCATCAATTACCTTTTGAAACAAATGCGTCGGTCCGAGGACTACGCCGACCAGCAAAGCCCCAACCGCGAGGATCCGCAACGGCCAAGCCATGATCGCTGGAGATTCATGCGGATGCTCGACGCCATGCGGTAATTTTTCGTCGCCCCAGAACGTCATGAAATAGGCGCGAAACGTGTAGAACGCCGTCAGCCCAGCCGTGAAGAGCGCGGAGAAAAACAGCACGCCATAAACGATCGGCTGGGCCCCGTGGCCATGCTGCCAAGCGCCGTAGGTCGTCGCCAGCACTTCGTCCTTGCTCCAAAAGCCCGATAGCAACGGGAACCCGGCCAGCGCGGCGGCACCACACAGAAACGTCCAATGGGTGATCGGCAACGATTTTCGCAAGCCGCCGAATTCGCGCATGTCGATGACATTGTGCATCGCATGCATGACGCTGCCGGCGCCGAGGAACAGAAGCGCCTTGAAGAAGGCATGCGTGAACAGGTGAAAGATCGCCGCCATGACGGCCAACGACGCGAGCTTTTGTTCGCCGAGCCCGCTGCCGAGCGCAAGGAACATGTAGCCGAGTTGACTCAATGTCGAGTAGGCGAGGACTCGCTTGAGATCGGTCTGCGTGACAGCGATCACCGCGGCCAAAAGTGCCGTGAAACCGCCAATGATCGCGACGAGCATCTGCGCGTTTGGCGACAGTCCGAAGAGCGGCGTGCACCGCGCGACGAGGTAGACGCCGGCGGTGACCATCGTGGCGGCGTGGATCAGCGCGCTGACGGGCGACGGGCCTTCCATCGCGTCGGGGAGCCAAACGTGGAGCGGGAACTGGGCCGACTTGCCCGCGGCACCGACGAAGAGACAGAAGCAGGCCCAGAACAGGAGATTGGGGTCGAGCGTGTGGGCGTCATACTGCTCTTTGACATTGATGAACACGACATCGTATTCGAGCGAATGACCGAAGTTCTGCCAAAGAATGAGGATACCGATGAACAGGCCGATGTCGCCGAGCCGAGTGACGAGAAATGCCTTGCGCGCCGCCGCTGCCGCGCTGGGCTTGGCGAACCAGAAGCCGATGAGCAGATAGCTGCATAGGCCGACGCCTTCCCAGCAGGCGTAGAGCAAGATAAAGTTGTTGACGAGCACCAAGCCGAGCATGAAGAACAGGAACCCGCTGACGGCTGCGAAGAATCGCGGATATCCGGGGTCGCCGTGCATGTAGCCGGCGGCATAGATCGCGATCAAGGAGCCGATGAAGGTGACCATGACAAGCATGATCGCCGTCAGCCCATCGGCGCGGAGCGAGATGTTAGCGGTCATTTTGCCCGCGTTGATCCAGACAACATCGCGCCCGGTTTCGACTGCCCCTGTGTCGCTTTGCAGCACGGCGATCAGCGTCAACACCGCGAAGACGCATGCGCCGACCGCGCCGGCGACGCACGGCAGATGGCATTTGCTCGGAAAGAGCTTGCGGCCCACCGTCGCGATTATCACCGTCGCCAGGAGAGGCAGCGCCAGAATCATCCATAAATACGTGCTAGGCATGGCTGACTTTTTCCGCCTCCTTCTTGGCAGGTTCCGCGCCGGCAGGGGTCAGATGCTGAAACTCGGCCGGTTTCGGAGGTTCCGGCGGCGTACCTTCGTCCTCAATCGGATCCTGGTCGGCCTCGCGCAAGTCCTGCCACAGGCTGACATCGAGCGACTTGCCGCGTTTGAACAGTAACAATATCAGCGCCAGCGCGATCGCCGCCTCGCATGCCGCCACGGTGTGGATAAACATCACCAGCACCTGTCCGCCGAGATCGCCGCGAAATTTGGCGAAGGCGACAAGATTGATGGCGACGCCCTGGAGCATCATCTCGGCCGAGAGGAACATGATGATCATGTTTCGCCGGGTGAGGAAGCCAACCAGTCCGAGCACGAATAGCGCGGCACCGACGAGCAGATAGCTTTCGAGTGTTCCGGGAGTCATCGCAAGCCCTCCGCGCGCCGACCGGCGATGACGATCGCGCCGATAGTGGCTACCAGCAGCAATGCCGCCGCCAACTCGACTGCAATCAGGTAATCGGTAAACAGCGTCCGCCCCAGGCCGGTCACGTTCTCAGCAGGTAGCTTGCCAGGCGAAAAATGCCCAGGTGTCGACGCTTTCCTTGGCACGTCGTCGAGTCCAAGACTTGCCGTGGTTCGGCGTTTCGCTTCCAGGTACACATGCACGTTCTTGGCGTGCTTTTGGATTACCTCGATCCTGGCCTTGTCGCCCCGATTCCATTCGTGCCGGATATTATTCAAATCCGACTGTACGGGCGAGTCCACGTTCGCGATAACGCCATGGGTTCGCACCACCAATTCCGGTGTGGTGGTGCCGGGACTCGGCTCGCCGAACAGGCGTTTCACTTGTGCAATGTTTTTCGCCTCGGAAAGCTGCCGAAACGACACGATGACACTATCGATCTTCGCGGTGTCATGCGCCTTGTGCAAAATGCACACCAGCGCCACGAGCAATACGCAACCGGCCAGGCTCGCAAGGAAAGGCTCGCGCGACAGCCTGTCGGCATTGGTCGCGCCGTCTTGTTGGGCGAGCATAATG
Organism: Gemmataceae bacterium; assembly: GCA_009697105.1. GTDB lineage: Bacteria > Planctomycetota > Planctomycetia > Gemmatales > Gemmataceae > SIAQ01. The sequence goes on from SIAQ01000001.1 coordinate 113,852, forward strand.
ACAAACAAAAACGTCACGACAATCGCACCGGCGTAGATAATGATCGTCGCGGCCATCAAGAACGGAGCAGCCTGAAGCAGGAACAATCCACAGGTGCTGAGCACGACCATCGCGAACGACATTGCCGCGTGCACGGGATTTTTCTGGGTTATCATCATCACGCCAGCGACAAGAGCAAGGCCCGCGAACGCGCAAAACAGCACGCGTTCGACGAGCACCGCGTCGCTATGCACAAGGAACACGCCGCCCGTTATCAAGCCAGCCGCTGCCAGCGCGCCACCCCACAGCGGCTTAGTTTGCCGGGCTCGGGGCAAGAGCGCATAGATTCCGACGAACCCGAGAATCGGCGGCAGTAGCAGCAGCCAATTCTCACGAACAAACGGCAGAAATCCCGTCGCTCGCGCGGTGTCGGCAAACAAAAACGACATCGTGATCCTTTCGTTCCAATCCATTTATCTAGCCTGCCATCTATGGCGGGTCTTTCGTTTACTCGCCATTAATAGTGGGCTATATTGAAGGCTCCGACGCACAACTCAACACCCCGGCTTGCGTGCGAATCGGGTCTTTACCCATCTTCACGGTCTCATCAAAAACACTTAAGAGTTTTTCCTTATCGAACATCATCTCCTCCCGACTCAAACCCGTGAGGTCGAAGAGCGACGTCAATTCGATCGCATCGCACGGGCAGGCCTGTTCACACATGCCGCAGTAGATGCAACGCAACTCGTCGATGACGAACATCTCCGGATACTTTTCGCGGTCCTTCCATTCCGGCGGCGCCGGCGCGGCGACGATGTCGATGCACCGCGCGGGGCAGGCCGTCGAGCACATGAAACAGGCCACGCATTTGACGCGCCCGTCGGCATCGCGGTTGAGCCGATGCAGCCCGCGATAGTTCGCCGGCAGGTCCGGGCGCACTTCCGGAAACTGCTGCGTCACCTTCGGCTGGAAGACGTGTTTGATCGTCGTGCCCAATCCCTGCATGATCGCGGGAATGTACAAACGATCGAGCAATCCCAGCGTCGGCGCCTTGACCCAGCGCACATCTGTTTCGGCTATTGGCATATCAGCTCCACTCTTTTCGCGATCGCTGTTTATCGTTTAGCGCTCGCATGGTGTCTTGCGAGCGCTAAACGATAAACAGCATTACTTTCACGCTGCCGTTTTCACAATTCGCATCGGCGGCTTGCTCGTGATAAAACCAGCTCCGACGATAATCGCGATTGAGACCAGTGTCAGCAACCATAGCGGCATGTCGAATTCCTTCACGATCATCACCGCGACCAGGTTCAACAGCGCCATTGGGATAAACACTTTCCACGCCAGCGACATCAACTGGTCGAACCGAAATCGCGGAATCGTCCAGCGAATCAGCATATAGAAGATGATGAAAACGAACACCTTCACGATGAACGCCATTAGTTTCAAGACCCCCAGCGAATCTCTCTCGGCGATGCCGGGAAAATGCCAGCCGCCGAAGAAGAGGATTACCATGAGAAAGCTCGTCGTCACCATATGCGTGTATTCGCCGAGGAAGAAGAACGCCAGCTTCATGCCGTTGTATTCGGTGTGGTAGCCGCCCACGAGTTCTTGCTCGGTTTCGGGCAAATCGAATGGTAGCCGATTGCACTCGGCAAACGCGCTGACCATGAACAGGAAGAACGCCAACGGCTGCGTCCAAATGTGCCAGGAACCAATGTCCGCCGACTGATGCCAAAGCACGCGTTCGAGGTTGAGCGACCCGCTGAGGATCGTCACGCCAAGGATCGAGAGGCCGAGCGGAATCTCATAGCTGATGATTTGGGCGCTCGAACGCAAGCCGCCGAGCATGCTGTATTTGTTGTTCGACGCCCACCCGCCGAGGATAATGCCATACACAGTGAGGCTCGAAATGGCAAAGATGAACAGAATGCCGATATCGACATTCTTGGCGATGACGAACTGGTATTCGCTGGCATACTCAATCTTCGTCGGATCGCCGGTGGGGCCGAACGGCACGACGGCGAAGGACAGCATCGCCGCGATGAATCCGATCGTTGGCGCGATGATGAAAACCACGCGGTCAGCGTACTTCGGGATGAACTCTTCCTTCAGAATGAATTTGAGTCCATCCGCCAATATTTGCAACAACCCCATCGGTCCGACGCGATTTGGCCCGACGCGATTCTGCATGAACGCGCAGATCTTGCGCTCGACGTACACCAGTCCGCCGCCCAATGCCTGCAAGGCGCCGAACACGACCAGTACGGTCAGGATCGTCGGCCAATTGTCCCAAATGATATTCATGAATTCGTCCGTGCGTATTTCGTATTTTCCGCTTGCAGCTTAGCGCTTGCGTGGCATTCTCCCAGCGCTAAGCCGCAAGCGGTAAACGCTACCCCAACCTCACGCCGTATTGCCCCAACGATCCGTCCGCCAGCGCTGCGAAGAACGGCACCTCGCGGGCCAACCCTTGACGCACCGCCGTCGCACGCACTAGACCGCGGCGCTGCATGAGCGTCGCAAACGCCTGCCCGTCAGTTCGACCCATCGTGCCTGGCTTGACGGCCCAGTGCAATTCCTGAGCGAGATTCGCACTGTTGACATAGCAACCGTCTTTCTCGGCGAATGTCGCTGCCGGGATCACGAAGCGAGCGGATCGACAGATCGCCGACAGCGCCAAATCTTGCACGAGCAATAACGGTAGGCTCGCCAGTATCTGTGCCTGATCATCGGTCAACCACGGTCCAAGTCGCGGCGAATAACCGGCGGTAACATAAGCAGCTTTTAACTTGGCAGCGTCGGAAACAAAGCAGTCGAAACCGAGTACCTCGCCCTGGAAGTGCTTGAGAATCTCCTCAACGCCGCGGCGATTGGGGCATTTCTCGGCCCGGATCGTGAACTTGACCGCGCCAAGCGGATTGCCTTTGCGATTTTGTGGGAATTTCTCGTCTTCGCCCACGACGGGAATCCAACCCAAGTACAGCCGAGCATCCGCGGACAACCCTTTGATGTACTTCGCCAGCAGGTACGCCTCTTCGACCGTCAGCATCGGCGATATCACGCCGGCGAGCGTATCGCCACGTTCGTGCGCAACTTTGGCGAATTCCGAGCGGACCGTCGCCAGCACGGTGTCCCATTCGCCAGCGAACAGCTGATCGCCGACGCGGGCCAACGGCTGGTCCAAACGCGATTTGCCGTTGATGTAGGCGTAATCGAAGCGACCCTCGTCGCAGATGAAGTGGCCCTGGGCTTGCGGGTTTTCACGTGGACGGATGCGATACACGACGTCTTTGTTATGGTCGACGTTGATGCTGCATCCGGTCGAGCAGCCAGCACAAACGCTCTCTTGTGACTTCAAAAACCAGACTCGCTGCTTGTAGAGAAACTCCTTGTTTGCCAGCGCGCCGACGGGACAGAGGTCAACGACGTTGCCCGCGAGCTTGTTGTTAATCGGGTCGCCGGGGAAGATGTCGATCTCGCTGTGGTGCCCGCGGTTGACGATGTGTAATTCTGCTGTGCCCGCGATCTCGCGTGTGAAGCGAACACAGCGTGAGCACATGATGCATCGGTCGGTGAACAGCGAGATATGCTCGCCGATGTCCGGTTTGTTAGCGGGCTTGTTCTTCGGGTCGATCATTCGGCTCGCGGAGTTGCCGAACCGGTAGCTGAAATCCTGCAACATGCATTCGCCGGCCTTATCGCATACGGGGCAATCGAGCGGATGATTGAGCAATAGCGATTCGAGCGTGCGCGCCTGTGTGAGTTTGGCCTTGTCGCTGCCGGTGATGCAAACAGTCCCGTCCTTGGCAGGCGTTTGGCAGGCAGGCACGACGCGCGGCTGCATCACGACGCTTCCGTCGGGCTTTTTTTCACCGACTTCGACGAGGCACATTCGGCAACTGGCGACGACGCTCAGCGACGGATGCCAGCAATAATGCGGAATGAACGTCCCGGCCTTCTGTGCCGCCTGCACAAGGTTCAGCCGTTCCATGCCGATGTCGATCGGTTGATCATTGATAGTGACTACAGCCATGTCCTACGAATCCTGCCGTTGGGTGTTGTTTGGTCGCCGACGCCGCTGGTCCTGTTAATCAGGGCTGGGCCAATTTTGCGAGAACGGCGTCATTCACGCGACTGAACGAGCCGCTTTTCGTGAGGACTGCGGTGCCCTGTTTGTTGACGTAGTTTCGAAGGACTGCGACATACTGCATTTTCGGTTGGGTGAAATCGACGAACATGATCGTCTTTTCTTCGATCATCTTCGCAAACGCGGGGTAGGATTTCTGCTTGACATAGTCGCGCAATCCCTCAACGCTCGGCTCCGCCTTACGGCTGCCGACCTCCTTGGCATAATCCAAATAAGCGGCGGAGAAGTTCGCCGTCGTTTGCGCTTCAACGAACTCTGGAACCTTATCGGGTTTGAGGCTGCCTAGAATTGCCCCAGAGGCGTCTTTACCGACCGTCAAAACAAGACTGGTCCCATCCTTCTCAGGCTCCTTCCAGAAGGCGACGATCTGCCCCGGCACCGTTACATCGCACGTCATGGCCATTTCAAACGCGCTGGTATCGAGTTTTTTTCGCAAGGCGGTGCCTGCGTCTCCCTGCCGGCGCAAATATTGCTGCCAATTGTCAAAGGATTGCTGATAGCGTTCCTTTTTCTCGACGTTGGCGAACGTCATATAGTATTTACCGATCGCTTTCATGTCATTGACGCGCTCGTCGCGTTGATAACTCTCAAGTGCCTTCTCATAACGCTTGATGGCAGCATCGAGCACTATCGGCGCCTGTGGATCCCCGGGCGGCGGATCGGGCCATTTGGGATTTCGCGTGAAGTATTTCGTATCCTTCCAGACGAAGCTAGGAAGGAGCATGTCTGAGCCTAGCTCGACCTCGAATTCCGAGGCCGGCCCTTTCGCGGGCTTGATCACCTCGATCAGGTCTTTGGAATTATTCACCCGCGTATCGAAGATATAATCGCGTTCGTTGGCCACGAGCACCGGTTGGCGCTTTTGGCGACCCTTCCCGCAGCCGGCGACCAGCACGAGAATCGTCGCGAAACTCAGAACGTAGGCGACCATGCGTTTCATGCCGTGTTCCCATGGACTGCGAACTACATTGCCTTTTTCCACTCTGCCGCCGACACATATTCGATCGTGCCGTTGCCACGCACAACGAGATGCCCGGAAAGATCGATGTCGCGCTCGCCGGCGACGATGTCGCTCGAGCCGGGCTGAGCTTTCACGTTGACGCGATAGTAGCCCTCGATGATGTAATCGTGTGCCGTCCTGAAGTCGCGTTTGATGTAGTCGAGGAATTTCTCTCGTGTATGTTGGCTCTTCGGTGTTTCAATCACAAACGCTGCGTGCATTTTGTTGATACCCGCCAAGTCGTTTCGGATCGTCGTGCGATAGACGGCGCCGCGAATGTTGTTGACGATCCCCGTACCACCTTTCTTGGTCGGGCTGCCATCCTCGACTTTCGGGAAGATCTGAGCGGTACTTTTGTCGGCATCATTCTTTGTCGGCTCCGTCTTCGCCTGTCGGTTCTCCGTAGGCCCCTTACGAAACAGGAAAAACGCCGACACCCCGCCGCCCGCCAGCAGCAAAACCAATCCCGCCACGCCCGCGGCGATCAGCATGCCGCTAGAGCCTTTCTTGCTTTTCTTTTTTTTCTTTTTTTTCTTCGCAGGCTGATCATCCTCGCCGTCGCCAGTATCTTCCTCGTTGGCCGCCTTGTTGGCTTTCTTTGACTTTATCTTGAGCTTCGGTTCCTCTTGTACAGCCGCGTCGTCGTCGTCAACGTCCTCATCGGGCACTTTCAGCGAGGTGCCGCATTTTTTGCAACGAACCTTCTTGCCGCGCAGAGAATCCGCCAGATTCAATGCTGAATCGCAACCGGTACAGGTCATGCGAATAGCCATAATGCAACCCACTAATGCGCGAGCGCCAACGGCAGCGTCGTGCGCTCGCCTTTGCGGATGTACGATTCCAGCTCGGGCCGAAATTTGGCGATGGCGTTCTTGACAGGCCAACCGGCGCCATCCGCCAGGCCGCAAATCGTCGTGCCTGGCATGATGCCGATCGACTTCGCGACTTCGTCGAGGATATCCAAATCCTCGCGTCGGCCCTGCCCTTTCCTCATGCGGTCCATGATCTTCATCATCCAGCCCGTGCCTTCGCGACAAGGCGTGCACTGCCCGCACGATTCATGCGCGAAGAATCGACAGATATTGTAGAGAACATCGACGATACTGGTCGTCTCGTCGAACACCGTCACCGCCGCCGTGCCCAGGCCCAAGCACCCGACGCGCCCCGGCCCATTGAAATCGAGCGGCGTGTCGAACTCGGCTTCGGTCATGATGCCCATGCTGATCCCGCCTGGGATACAGCCCTTCGCCTTGCGATTTTTCCACACCCCGCCGCCGTGTTTTTCGATTAACTCGCGCACCGTGACGCCCAAAGGCAGCTCGACACAGCACGGTTTGTTGACATGGCCGCTGATGCAATAAAGCTTCGGCCCATAGCTGCCGGTGTCGCGCGGATTCTTCGGGTCGGGCGGGATGCCGATCGACTTGAACCAGTCAATGCCGCGATTGACGATATGCGGGATGCAGGCCATCGTCTCGACATTGTTGACGATGGTCGGCTTGCGAAACGCTCCTTCGATGGCAGGAAACGGCGGCTTGATGCGTGGCCAACCGCGCTTGCCTTCGAGCGACTCAATCAACCCGGTCTCTTCGCCGCAGATGTATGCCCCGGCACCGCGATGCAGAAAGACGTCGAGATCGACGCCCTTTCCCAGAATGTTTTTTCCAAGCAGGTTCGCTGCGTAAAGCTCATCGATTGCCGTCTGCAAATTTCGATAGGCGTCGCCGTACTCGTAGCGAATGTAGAAGTAGCAGGTTTTCGCTCGAATCGCATAAGACGAAAGGATGATGCCTTCGAGCACCTGATGCGGATCCTTTTCCATCAGAATGCGATTGTTGAATGTGCAAGGCTCGGATTCGTCGGCGTTGATGCAAAGATAGATTGGCCCCGGATGGTCCTTGGGCAGGAAGGTCCACTTCAAACCGCACGGGAAACCCGCACCGCCTCGGCCGCGCAGACCGGAGTTCTTGACGGTATCGACGACCTGCGCCGGCGTCATCTCGGTCAGCGCCTTGACGACAGCGCGATACCCGCCGTCGGCGCGATAGGCATCGAGAGCCGAACTCGCGTTGGCGTTGATGCGTTTCAGGAGGACTGGTTCAAAATCTGGCATATGGATTAACCCGTTTATCGTTTAGCGATTGCGCGACGACGTGCGAGCACTAAACGTAAACACGATTCACTTTACTAACTCCGCAATCAACGCATCCACCGTCTCCGTCGTCACGCAGTGGCGTTGCACATCGTTGATCATCACCGCTGGCGCTCCTTCGCAGGCCCCGAGGCATTCAGCGAATTCGAGCGTGATCTTGCCGTCCTGCGTCGTGCCGCCGGGCTCGACGTGCAGCTTTTTGCGGAACGTTTCGAGCAGTTCGTCGCCCCCTCGCAGACCACAGGCGAGACTTCGGCAGACCCAGAGCCGCGTTTTGCCCAACGGCTTGTCTTCCTCGTGGAAGAATTCGTAAAACGTCATCGTATCGTGCACTTCGGCCGGGCTAAGATCGAGCATGTCGGCGATTTCGCGAATCGCTTCAAACGACACGCAGCGCATCGCGTCATGGACGAGATGCAGCGCCGGCAACGTCACCGCCTGCTTGCTGGGATAGCGCGGGAGGTAATCCGCGATCTTCTTTCGGAGTTCCGGGGATAATGCGTTCATCACAACCCCAAGCCCGCAGGCGACGAAGGAGCCTGCGGGGTAAAACTTCCACGACCCCGCAAGCTCCTTCGTCGCTTGCGGGCTTGTACGTTTATCGGTCAAGCTCCGCCGCAATAATACTCATGCTTCCAAGCACCGCCACCACGTCACTCAGCTGATGCCCTTCGATCAGATACGGAAACACCGCGAAGTGGATGTACGACGGCGGCCGGGTGCGGGCGCGATACGCCGTGCCGTTGCCATCCGATACGATGTAGAACCCGAGTTCGCCGTTGGGCGATTCGATACAGCCATATACTTCGTCAATGGGCGGCGTCCATTGGCGGTTCGGCATGACCAGCTCGAAGTGCTGGATCATGCTTTCGATCGAACGATACACCGCTTGCTGATCGGGCAGTACCGCCTTGCCGTTGATATCCACATTCACAGGGCCGGCGGGCAGGTTCTCAATGGCGGCATCGATGATCTTCAGGCTCTCGATCATCTCCTCCATTCGGACCAGGTATCGCGCGTAGCAATCGCCGTCGTTGGAACAGACGACTTTGAAAGCATTTTGAAAATCGGGATACGCCAAGTACGGCTCGTCCTTGCGAACGTCCCGCACGACGCCTGACGCCCGCGCCATCGGGCCGGTGCAGCTTGTGCTGATCGCAAGCTCCTTGGTCAATACGCCGATGCCCTGCGTGCGTTCAACGAAAATGCGATTGCGATTTAGCAGTCGGCACATGTCGGCGTGCGTCTTCGGGAATTCTTTCACGAAGTTGCGCACCTTGCGAACAAACTCATCCGTCACGTCAAACAGCAATCCACCGACTCTTGTGTAGCTGGGATGGAACCGCTGCCCGGAGATCGTTTCATAAATGTCGTAGATGACTTCGCGCTGCTGAAAGCCGTAGAGAAACGCCGTGAAAGCGCCTAGATCGAGCGCCTGCGCCCCCGTGCAAAGTAGATGATCGCTGATGCGCGAGAGTTCGTTGAGAATCGTGCGGATGTATTTGCAGCGAGGCGTCAACTCGATGCCCATCAGCTTTTCAACGGTATGATGCCAGGCGATCTCGTTGGCGATCGGCGAGATATAGTTCATGCGATCGACGATGGTGACGTACTGGTTGAAATCGAGGTCTTCGCCGAGCTTCTCGAAGCCGCTGTGCAGAAAGCCGATGTCGGGCACGGCCTTGACGACCGTTTCGCCGTCGAGCGTGAGGATGAGGCGCAGCGTCGTATGCGTGGCGGGATGCTGCGGACCGAAGTTGAGGGTCCACAGGTAATCCTGATCGGCGCCTTCCGGCAATGTTTGCATCGCTTCCAGCGGCATGGTAAGTTCAGCTCTCCGCTCGTGTTAGCACCGGAAAATTATGCCGTTCCCCTCGGCCACGCATCGGGTAATCCTTGCGCAATGGAAAACTCGTAAACGCTTCGGGCATCAGAATTCGTCTAAGATCGGGGTGCCCGTCGAAGACGATGCCGTACATATCGTACACTTCGCGTTCCAGCCAATCAGCACCTTTCCACAGCGAGAACGCCGATGCGATCACCAGGTCCGGTTCGTTGAGGAATGTCCGCACGAAAACCCGTTCCGCCGACTGCGTGTTCGCCAGGCCGTAGACCACGCCGAAGCGGTCGGTGGCGTTTGGGTATTTCAGGTAATCCACCGCTGTCAACTCGAACAACATATCCATACCGTGTTCGTTCTTGAGTGCCGACAGCAAATCGACGCACTGCGCAGGCGTGACGTGAATGCGTCTATTGTCGCGAAATTCCGACGTGGTTATGTCGGGGAATTTCGGTTTCAGAGCGTCCACGATGGTATCGAATGCCATTGCCAAATCCACGTTCTGTTTTGCCGTTCGCCTTTGGCGAGCGCGGACTGTTCGTTTACGATTGCATGACGCCACGTTCGCGCTCGCCAAAGGCGAGCGGCTAAACTAATTCAAACCAATCCGCCGCGATTTCGAGAAATCGCCCGGCGCCGTCACGATTTCGCCAGGCAGGTCGAGGCGGGGCAGCGGCCCCTTGTGCTCGGTTCGCGTGCCGAATTCCGTGCCCAGGAGCGTTCCGGTGCTGCGTATCTTCTGCTGCAATTCGATCAGCGCCTGCAACAACTGCTCCGGTCTCGGCGGGCAACCAGGCACATACATGTCAACCGGAATAAAGCGATCCACGCCTTGCACCACGGCATACGTGTCGAACACGCCGCCGGAGGAGGCACAGGCGCCCATCGAGATACACCATTTCGGTTCGGGCATCTGCGTCCAGATACGCTGGAGCACGGGCAGCATCTTCATGACAACTCGGCCGGCGACGATCATCAAGTCGCACTGGCGCGGGCTGAAACGCATAACCTCGGCACCGAAACGGGCGATGTCGTGCTTGGACGCCCCGGTCGCCATCAGTTCGATGCCGCAGCACGCGGTCGCAAACGGCATGGGCCAAAGGCTGTTCGAGCGCACCCAGTTGGCGAGCGGATCGAGCTTGGCGAGCATCACATCCGGGATCATCAACGCCATCGGAAGACCCCTTTTTTCCAGTCGTACAAATATGCAAGGAACAGGAGCGCGATGAATGTCAACACGCAGAGAAATACGGTTGGCTTCAATTCGACCGGAATCATCCAGGTCCCGTCGAGATTTTTCTGGTAGGCAACCACAGCCCACGGATAGAGGAACAAAAGTTCCACGTCGAATACGAGAAACATGATCGCGACGAGGTAAAACTTGATGTCGAAGCGTTGCCTCGCGTCGCCGATCGGGTCCATGCCGGATTCGTAAGGTACGTGCTTGCGGGCGGTGTCACTGCGTGGGCCAAGGTTGTGAGCAATGATGAGCGTAGTGACGGCGAAGCCGAGTAGCACGACGAGGTAGAAGAAGATCGGGTAATAGGTCGCGAGATCGAATTCCTGTCCGGCCATCGCCCTAGCCTCATGCAAGATTGTGCTTATTTTCACGAACTACCGCGAAAAAGAACCCCGACCGAAATCGAGGTGTCGTATGCAACAGCGTTAGTTTACAAACTGAGAGCGAATGGGCAATGTCGGGTTTTGCTTCAACACGGGGAGGAAACCGCCTACTTGATCCCGAAAAACAACTTAGTCAAACACAAGCCCAGTGGGTGAGGTACTCCGAACCCCTGGGATTCGTCCCTTCAAGCGTTCATCCCAGGGGTTCGGAGTACCTCACCCACTGGGCTTGTATTGCTTTTCTTTGCTCTTAACGCCGTCAGTTTCACTCCCCCTCCCGCACCGCCTCAATGAACCGTCGCACCAACTCCGCGTCCTTGCGGCCTGGCGATGCCTCCACGCCGCTAGCGACATCGACGGCCCACGGGCGCACGACGCGGACTGCTTCGGCGACGTTGTCGGGCGTCAGGCCCCCCGCGAGAATCATCGGCACGCCGGGCTTGAAGTCGGCGAGCAGATGCCACGGCGCCGCCCTGCCCGTGCCGCCGTACATACCTGGGACATGCGCATCGACCAGGATGGCGGCAGGCAAGGTGCCTGCGGTACGGCACGATTCGACATAAGATGAAATTCTTATTAGGCTGTCGGCGTCTTTCACCGCAAACGCCGGAATCCAGCGAAGGTGATCGATGGGCACCGGAGATGTCTGTTCGCCATGAATTTGCGACGTGCGCACTCCCAACTCTGCGCATCGGCTCTGCACCACGACATGCGGTTCGTTGACAAACAGCGCCACCGGCTCGACGAACACCGGCAGCACGCTCACGATCGCCCGCGCTGTCGCGGCATCAATGCAGCGCGGCGACTTGGCGTAGAAATTGAGACCGATTGCGTCCGCCCCGAGCATCGCCGCCGACTGCGCGTCCTCGGGTGTCGTGATGCCGCAGATTTTAACGCGCACACGCATAGGTCCCTCTCATAATCGTAGACATCACGCTCAGCGTTATAGTACGGAGAATTCTGCAATAATCGCACTTTTCGCATGTTCGATGCGAAAACATCACGCGGAGCGTGATGTCTACGATATTCGCGTCACTCATTGTGCCGGCGCCTTGGTCGGCTTCGGCGGAGGAGGCGGTAACGGCGGGAGCTTCGGAAACAACCAACGCCAAACTCGCCAAAGCTTCGTACCGAATGTACCTTGCAACTCCGCCATGCGAGCCACGCATAATTGATAACTTTTCGCCATGGCCGGGTCAGGCAGCATCGGCTGGCTGTGCTTGGCCGCATCGTAGAGCAGTTGTCTTGCTTGCGAAAAACCGGTCTGCGTGTTGGTCGTCGTCCAGAGCAAGGCTTGCGCCATGTAGGAAATCATATGATGGTACGGATCGAACCCGCCCAGGTCGGCGTTTTCAAAGTAACGCTGCACATGGAGGACGTCGCCCGCCAACGCCTGGTCGAACTTCAGCCAAATCCTGTGGGACGAAGCCGCATGGTCCGGGTTCAGCTTGGTCAGGGCATAGTCGCTTACTTCATTCGCTTCTTCACGCTGATCGAGCGAACGCATAGCCTTTACCACCGTCAGAAGATTGCCAGGCAGGGCCTTGGGATGCTCTTCCCAATCGGACATCCACTCGCACACGCCCTGCCAATCGGCGACGATCGCCAAGGCCACGCCGATCTTCGCCCAGTTCGGCGTGTCGGCACGCAGCGCATCGTCATGGGCGGCGATCCAATTTTGCAGGCTGGCAGTGTCCTTCGCGTAGGCCAATTCGATGGCATAAGCGGCAATGCAATTCGTGCGTTCCGGTCGCCGCGAGGACATATTCTGAATATCGCTGCCGACGATCCGATCGCCAAGCATCAGCCGCAAACGCACCCAGGCATCGCAAATTTGCGGTCCCAGGTCGAGGAAGCGGTGTAGCACCTTCTCAGCGTCGCTCGCCCAGCCCGCTTGCCAAAGTAGGTAGAACACGTTATCGATGATCCACGGCATCTTCGTGGAGTGTTTGCAAAGCGTCTCGAACTCCGCTGGGAACTTTGCTTTCTTGTTCTGAACCACGAGCAATTCGACGCGGCGCCAAGCGATTTCGCCCGGATCGACATGTTTCTCGGTTTTGTCGAGAAGCGTCTCGGCACGCTTCCATTCGCCGCTGCTCATGTAGATGTAGAAGAGCTGCCAGGCGCCGAAGGCATAGGCCGCCTGAAGATCGATGCCATGCAGATAGTCGGTGCGCGCCGCCTGCGGATCGCCCAGGTTATGCTTGGCCAGGCCACGCCAGCCGAATCCGATCGGATCACGCGGAGCGATCACCACCATCTGCTCGGCGACGGTAAGCAGTTCCACCCATTGCTGGGCCCGACTATGCCAATCAGCAAGCTGTTGCCAACCCCAGTAAAACTTCGGATGTTCCTTTAGCAAGGCACGCAGAGCGGCGAAGCCATTCGCTGTTCGGCCCGAGCAATACATCACCCAGGCGGCGCGTGCCTGCAGGCGAAACTGATCCCGAGGAAACGTCTTCGATTGGCATACCTGCCAGGCGCGTTCGTACTGTGCCGCCTGACACAGCAGGTCGATCTTCATCTCCAAAAAACGAATCGATTCCGGTTCGCGTTCCAGGGCGCGATCGACCACGGCGATACGTTCGGGCAGGTCGTTCGGCAGGTTCGGATTCCACCGCCCCGCGTAGAGAATCGCGAGGTGCAGATTCCAGTTCGGCTGTTCCATCGCCTCGCGCAACACCTTCTCAGCCGGATCGCGCGCCTCGGCAAGGTCGAAGGCTCGCATGGCCAAATCGAGCGAGTCCGAGAATGGCGAACGGGTCGCACAAAGCGCCTTCAATTTCTCCAAGGCCGGCGTTTGGTTCTCACGCTTGAGCAGCATCTGAATCTGCCGAGCTTTGACGGCGTCGCCGCTGATATTCTGTTGCATCGTGGCTAGCGTCGCCTCGGCGCCGGTGAGATCATTGTCGATGAGCTGCTCATCGAACAGGACAAAAGCCGCGAGTTGGTTGCACGGATCCTTGCGCTGGGCGATCTTGAGGTCCTCGATGCCGGCTTCGCGTTCGCCCAGGCGGATGCGTGCCTCGCCGCGACAGGCCATCGCCCGCGCTGATTGAGGCCGAACGCGCAGCATCTGATTGGCGGCGTCAAGGTACGCCTTGTGCTGCCCCGTCGCCCAGCACCATTCGACGAGTTGGTTCCAGCCCCATTGGTAGTTGGGATCCTCCTTGAGCAGATCGCCCATCTCCCTCTTGGCGCTTTCGAGGTCGCCTTCACCCGCCTTGATCCACGCCAATCGGCCACGAAGGAACAACGGCGGTTTGCCCTTCCACACAGCAGCGTTGCAGGTTCGCCGTGCGTTTTCGTGCTTCCCAGCCTGCGCGAGGGTTTGCGCTTTCATGTCGTACAGATCGGCGAAATGAGGATTGCGCCGAATCGCCTCGTCATAGGCGGCGATGCAATCGTCGATGCGCTTCGCCTCGTCCTTGCTCGACGTGAGTTCGCCCTGCCATTGCAACGCCTGGCCGAGCCGCATCCACGAATGCGATTCGCCTGAACGCCTTGCGATCCAATTGCGCGCCCAGGAAACGAGTTCGTCATAGTGGTCTAACTGGGCACACCACTCGCAGAGTCGGCTCCAGGCGACATCGTGCCGAGGGTTGAGCACCAACGCCTGCCGAGCCTTGGCGATGGCGCCGTCGTAGTCCTGTCGGCGCCACAGAAACTCGGCGTAGTCGAAATGGGAGAAACTGTCGAGCGGCGCGTGCTGGATCGATTCCTCGAGTATCGCTTTCGCCTTGTCCAGCGACCCCGCACGCTCGTATCCCTCGGCGAGCATTCGGCGAGCGTCGGGCCACGACGGCGCAAGCTCGACGGCACGCTGCAGGGCCGTCATCTCCGATTCGGCATCGTTGTTCGCACGATAGGCGTCGGCGAGGTCCAGCCAAATCCCAGGCAGATGGGGGAAACGCTGGACTTGTTTCTGCGCATAGCTTAGCGCTTCGCCAGCCCGTTCAAGAGTGATTAGCTGCCGCACGACGGCGCTCCATGCTTGCCACAGGTCGGGGCGTGCTTCCAGGCCACGCTTCAGACTGGCGAGCAATTCCTCAGGCGGAAACGAAATTGCGACGGCATTATGAAACGCCAGCAGCGCATTGCCCAACGTCACCTGGCCATTCAACTGTTGCTCGATGAAGGCGACGGAATCGCGTCGATCTTGCAGGTTGTCCGACAGCGCGATCAGGTCCTGGATCGCGATCTCGAGATCGATCGACAGCCGCAGCGCCTCGCGATAGGCGTGCTTGGCGTCCTCGATGCGGCCGGCCTTCTTGAACACATAGGCGCGACAACTCCACAGGTACGGCGAATGCGGCTCCAAAGGCTCGGCCTCGTCGCATTGGAAGATCGCCTCCTCGGCGCGATTTTGATCGGCGAGGTTCAGCGCGTATTCACGCCGAGCCCAGGCGTCGGCGGGATGGACCTCGATGATCCGTTTGAGGATCGGCTCGCGGGCCTGCGGACCGTCGTCGAATAACAGATCGTACCACAGCCGACTCAGGCCGATATGATGCGGAAACCGCTTGCACGCCTCCTCGATGTGGGCAATCGCAGCGGCCTTGCCTTCGCTTTCAGCGAGGGTTTGCACGTAGTTACGGTGAGCATCCTCGGCGAGCGGTTCGAGGTCGTGCACCTGCCGCCAGAGTTCGTGCGTGCGTTTTATGTCGCCCAGGTTGTACGCGAGCCGCGCCTGCGCTCGCAGCAACATGCCCGGCTTGGACACACCTTTGGCCCGGTCGAGCAGTTCGCCTGCCTTGGCAAAATCCGCACGCAGCATGCACGCCTCGGCGGCATTGACGAGCAGATCGCCGTCGCCAGGCCGTTGGGCGATCGCGCGATCGAGAACGTCGAACGCTTCAGTAATGCGCTGGGCCTGTTCGAGAGCGAAGAACAAATTGCGCGCCGGCTGGCTGGTCTTCGTCCCGAATCGCTGAAAGCGTTGCCGCAAGAGTTGCAGCGCTTGTTCGATCTTCCCCTGCGTCCGCGCGGCCTGGATGTAATCACGCACCAGCAACTCGTCGCGCTCCTCCAGGCAGACAGCGAAGTGAAAAAGTTGATACGCTTCGTCGAATTGCCGTTGGCTCGTGCGAATCCACGCCAAAGAGTTGTATACGAGCGGCGCCATCGGATTGGCGCGAGCCGCCTTGCGCAGAAGATACAGCGCTTGCGGAATTTCGCGAGCGTCCTGCATCAACTCCGCCGCATATTGCTGCCAATACGCGGGGTCGGTGTCTTTTTGCTCGCTGAGCCGTTTGAGAATATCGAGCCGCTCTTCGCGCCGGCTGAGCATGCGCAATGGCCAGGTGCGCTCATACTCCAATCTCGCGTCGTTTGGGTACAGCCTCAGAAGCTGGTCAGTATGGAACAGCGTTTTCTGCGGGTCATTATCGTAATAGGTCAGCGTGCGCTGAGCGACGATCGTCATGAAATGCCCAGGCTGCGCTTTGATCATCGCTGCCACAATTTCCTCGGCCTCCGCGCGGCGATGATCCTTCAGAGCGATATCAAAGCGGTGCATCAAATCGTGCATCGCCTCATCGGGCAGCACTAAGGACGCGAGACGTTCTTTCGCCGCGACCGGGATGATCGCCATGCCGCGCGGCCCGGTGGCGCGGTAACGCTCGACGAGAAAATCGAACGGAATCTCACGTTGATGACGTTCCATCGGATCGCGAATTATCAGCGTGCCACGCGCCGCATCGTAGCCGATCACCGCTTGCAAATGGCCCGACAGCGCCTCGGTTGTTGTCAACGTGAACGGGATGCCGCGATCGATCAGCGCGATCGTGCTGCCCCAGGTGACGGTGAACGCTTTGGCGTAGAAGCCGTGGTCCTCGGCCCATTGGCGTTCGCTGTGGCTTGGCGTGCCGGCGTAGGAGATTTCCTCCGCTACTTCGACGTGCTCGGCGGGCATCGTCCAAAACTTGGCGATGGAAGTCAGCGTCGCCGGCGCGCAGGTCTTATGGTGCTGGCGGACGTAGCCGACGGGCAATTCGACGCGCGGACCGAGTTCCGTCTGTACCGTGAGTCGTTTGGCGATGCTCTCGTAGAACGGCCCTTTGACTTGCCTGGCCAAGTCCAGCGCCTGATCGAACTGCTGATCGCGGCAGGCGAGATCGCAACGCCGGGCCGTCAGCCATTGGCGTTCGTTCTTGCCTAACAACGGCGACAGGCGTTTGTTGGCGTCGAGCTGAATGGCAGCCTCGTCATAGCGTTTCAACTCGTACAAGAGCATTGCCAGCTGGGCGTGGACCGACGCGCTTTCGAGTTGCTGGGTCGCTTGCGTCAGGAAATTGATGGCTTCATCGTCGCGCTGTTTCTGCACGAGAAAATGGGCGACCCACTGCACAGCCGGGCGATACCAGGGGTGATTTTGCAGTGCCCGTCGAGCAGCGTGCTCGGCCTCGTCGTGACGATCTTCGAGGTTATAGAGATTGGCCCACTCAAGGCAGGTCCACGCCTCCTCGCCGATCGCCTCGGCCTTGCGCAAGCAATCCTCGGCGGCGTCGAAATCACGCAAAAAGCCGAGGATCGCCGCCTGCTGCGACAGCCAACGCGAGCGCAATGTTGCCGGCGCATCAGCGGGAATCTCGTGCGATTGCACGAAGCGCCAGGCGGCATACGGGCCACGCCGACCGAGTAGATAGCGGACGAAGTACCACATCGCTTCGGGGTCTCGGCGATCCTTGCGATGAGCGTGGATGAAATGCCATTCGCCCATCCGCAGCGAGCCGAGGTTGCCCGCGAGTCGCCCCGCCAACACACGCGCAGCCGTCCCGCGCCATTGAAGGAGAGGCCCAATCGTCTCGGCGACGTTGTAGGCCTGGATGTATAGACCTTGATCGTAGAGTCTGAAGATGGGAGCCAGTTGATCAGTGGTGACAAGAATCTCGTTCGGTTGGGCCAAATCGCTCATGAATCGCTCCAGCGTCGGTAGCGGGCATTATACAGACGCTTCCTCGTTTAGCCGCTCGCCTTTGGCGAGCGCGAGAGATCACACTCGCCAAAGGCGAGCGGCTAAACGAATCGGCAATCCATCACTTCAGCATCCACGCCAGCCAGTCTTCGCGGACGATCGGTTTCGCCATCCAATCGCAATCAGGCATTGGCAGTTTCAGCGCATCGCGCACGGTGCGCCAACCGGCGGCGAGCGGTTCGCTTTTCTTGCTGCCCCTCTGTGTAATCCACGAGAATTTCCCCTGCTTCTCGGCTTCCCTCGCGATATCGGCGGCGACACGCACATCCTGGGCGACATAGGCGAGGACCTTGTCGAATTCACCGGCCGCCCACAGCGTCGGCGCCTGACTGCCCGATACGCCCGCAGTCTTTCCAGGTACGCCCATACCGAGCGCCGCCTTCTCCAAACTGATCGGATAACCGAGTTGGCAGACGATGTGAAACATCATGTCAACATGGTCATGCGCACACGCTCGACAATCATCCAATGCACCCGATTCCTCCGCGAGCACGTCGAAGTCGAAGCTCGCGCCGTTCCAGGTGAGCACCGTGTAGCCCTGCGTCGTCATCTCACGCAGATAATCGACGAGCGCCTTGGCATCCTCGGGCGTCATCTGCTTGGCCGGCGTGCCCGATGACGTTTTCGAATGCCAAAGCCTCGGCTCCGCGCCATCCAGCAACGTCGCGGCGCAGCAGATGCCAAGCGGGCGATGATTCCGCCAGAGCGAAAAATCGCCGACGATCTCCTTCGCGGTCTCGATATCGAAGGCGAGATATTTGCGCGGCATTTTATTGTTTGGTAGCGGCATGTTTTGGTTGATGTCGGCGCGAAAAAATGAATCGTTTAATCAGGATGTCGCCGCTGTTTTTTTCTTGATTCCTGTCACCTGGCTGACGCTATCTTGGTCGAATAACGTAGGATTGCCGTCGGTTGCAAAGTGTATTGCTACCCCATGACGTGTAACAAGTGCTTCAGGATGCTCAACCTCCAAGCGCGTCCCGCTAGAAAATTCGACTACGAACGGCTTGAAGGGCCTTCGGTTTGCGAAAGAGCGTAAAGCCAAATCAAATGCCTTGGCGTCCATAAACCTGCTCCTAAATGACCAGAATTACACTCCCTTTTGTAATTCTACCGCTGCTGAAAGTCGTGGCGCGATTATTTTTTGATTTTGACAATTGAAATTTTTCCGTTAGTCTTTCAAATACCATCATCGCAGTGACCCGAAATTCAAACTACTAAAAAGGTTAATAATGCCATCCCGCGCCGCGACCGAATACCGCTACGAAAAACTCACCTGGCCAGAGATCAACGACGCCGTCGATCTCGGCAAAGTCTGCATCCTGCCCTGCGGCGCCGTTGAGCAGCACGGGCATCATTTGCCGCTCGATGTCGATCTCGTCTGCCCCGGCGGTATCGCCAAGGGTGCGGGCCTCGCGATTCCCGACAAAATCCTTGTACTGCCGATCGTCGCCTATGGCTACACGGGCCACGTCATGGACTTTCCCGGCACGATTAACAACGACTTCGAGCACTTCATGCATCACGTGCTCGACATCACCAAATCGCTCGCTTATCACGGGTTCAAGAAGATCATTCTCCTCAACGGCCACGGCTCGAATATGCCGAACCTTGACCTCGTCGCTCGCCGCACGAACCTCGAGACCGATGCGGAATGCACGCTCATCGCCTGGTGGAATCTGCTGACCGTGGACAAGACCTTCCTGCCCCGCTGGCGGCAGAGCAAGTTCCCCGGCGGTTGTTCGCATGCGTGCGAGCTGGAGACGTCGCTGTACATGTATCTCGACGGCGACAATGTGCGCAAGGACAAGATAAAGAGCGGCACGATCAGCTTCAACAACGAAGACAACCCGTTCAACTGGGTCGATCTGTTCGGCGCCGGCCCCGCGACCACCGTGGGCTGGACGAGCAGCTACTCCGACACCGGCGTCCTCGGCGATGCCGAATTGGCCACGCCCGAAAAAGGCAAGGAAGCGTATGAGGAATCCGTGAAACAGCTGTGCCGATATGTGGCGTACTTCAAGGATCGCCCGAAGGATGTGCGCAAGGACCGCCACCGCAAACCGCCAACGATGCCAATCCCGTGGAGCCAGCGGCCGCTGGCGTGATCGCAAATTTGCCAAACTTCGGCGTGGCGTTGCTATCGCACTTGAGGAAAAAATGAAGCGATGCGATATCCAAACTCGCGGAGATACTTGCAATGTCAAACCTAGGTTATCGAAGAATCTGGCAACTCGGAAGTTCCCGCTGCAGTCCGGCAACCCCCGCGTTGCTCACCTTCGTCAAGCGTAGGTCCAGCTTTCGCAATGTCTTCAGCCTCGTGAGATTCGGCAAGCCTTCGTCCGTTACCTTCGACCTGCTGAGATCAAGCGTCGTTAGGAACTTCAGTTCGGAAAGCTCCTTGAGTCCCGGCCCAGTCACGCGCGTACCAGCCAGTTCCAATGTCCGCAGCCCCTCCAGCTCTTTCAATTCCTTGAGGCCGGTGTCGGTAACCTGTGTGGCCGTCAGTCGCAACGATTGCAGGGCCTTAAATCCTGCGAGTGCCTTAAGCCCTTTGTCGCCAATCTGCGTGCCGACCAGAGATAGCGATTGCATGCTCGTTAGCCCGGCAAGTTCGTTCAGCCCGGCATCCGTTAACCTGGCCAGTTGATCAAGGTCGAGTACTTGCAGGGATGGCAATTGGGCGAGTTCCTTGATGCCCGCGTCGGTTACCTTGGTGCCTTGCAAGTGCAGGACACGTATGCTTTTGACCTTGGCCAGTTCCCTGAGACCGGCGTCGTTGACCTGACTGAAGTTAGCGTTGATCGTGTGAAGATTGGTCAAAACCGTAAGGTCCTTGAATCCCACCCCGGTGATGCCAGTTGGTTTCAGGCTCAGCAAACTCAATTCTGTGAGCACTGCCAATTCCTTCATTCCCGCATCGGTTACGTTCCAGTTGCTCAGGTTAAAGGACGTAGGCGCGAGCACGGCGGCGAGATAGTGCTTCAGTCCCACAGCAGTCATGGTCGATTGCGGAATGTCGAGCTTGCGTAGATTCAGACCCGCCAGAGCTGCCAGACCCGCGTCGGTTACCTTAAGCCAGTTGCGGATGTTAAGTTCAGTCGTGGGCTCGATCGCAGCAATATAATTCTGGAGACCCAGGTCCGTATGGGTTTTCGCCGGCAGGTTTAGAAGCCGCAATTTCATGCCGGCCAACTCCTTGAGGCCAGCGTCACTCACCTTGGTGCTGGTCAGATTGAGGATGCGCAGGCTCTTGATCGAGGCCAGCGCTTTCAATTCAGGGTCGCCGATTTGGGATCTGTCGAACCTGAGCGAGCGCAGGTTTTTCAGCCCCGCCAGCTCCTTAAGACCAGCGCCGGTCACAGAAGCGCTCCCAAGGTCCAGCAACTCCAGATGTTGCAGCTGTGCCAATTGTTTAAGGCCCACGTCGGTTATGTCCGGGCCGTCGACTACGAGCCATTTCAGGTTCTTCAACCTGGCAATATGCTTGACGCCCGCGTCCGAGATTCTCGATTTCACCAGAAGCGTAATCGACAGCGCCTGCAAGTTCGTGAGCTCGGCAATTTCCTCAAGTTGCTTGTCGGAGAATTGCTTTATGCGCAACTTGAGTCCGAACGGACCCGGATCGGGCACCTTGCCAATCTGGCCTGGATACCAGGAACCCTGGAATTCGAACGCGGGCAAGACGCCAGACGGCATTTTGTCAACTCCGAATCGCAATTCGGTGAACAGGAGCGTACCGGCCACAACGGTCTTGTCGTCCCGGAATTGCATCCAGCCGACGCTGGCGTGTGCGCCCTTCCAGGCGTTGGCAATCCCCTGCGTCAAGGGTTTAGGCGAATCAAGCTTACTCGGCTCCTGGGCAGCCACTGGCCCATGGTTGGAAAACAACAGGAATGTCAAAACAACCAAGCCAGGACAAAGTACCCTCGGGTTTTGCACGATAACCTCCATTGTGAAGTCGCCAGATTCACCGATGGACACAGTCTATGCGCGTCTAAACGGTACGGCCATGACCGCCAGCAAGGGGTAAAACACCACCTTGATTACCAGGCAACAGCACCGCGCTCGGTTCCATCTCGACACGTTCCACCGCGAACCCCGCGGCATCCAAGTCGGTCAGGGCCGAACGCAGCGCTTCCTCGAGCGAAACCGCATCACGGTGAAAGCTGATATGGGCGATTCCGAAAGACCGTGACGGAGCGGCCGAATGGGTGCGCAAGGCACAAGTCGGCCACTACGTCGCGGTCGCGGCTCGGAAAAGCGTCACGGTTTCAGCCAATGCGTAACGATGGCGGCGAAGTACGTGCCGCCGATGCTCGAGGGTTGGCCGGGGGCGAGGCCGTAGCCGCCGTCTTCGTTGCGGCACTTGGCGATGAAGGAGCGCACGCCTTCGACGTAGGCAGGTTTGGCTTTGAGCATGACGTAGCAGCGCATGATGCGATAGGTGGTTTCGAGGTCGGAGGCGATTTCGTCGTCGTCTTTGCCGAACCCGCCGTTCTGGCGTTGACCGTCGTTCAGCGTTTTGACGACGACGGTGGCGTCATCGAGTTTGCCGCCCAGACGCAGCAGCGTGACGCTCGCTCCGCCAGTTGCACGAGCCTGGCCTGGACCTTTGCCAAACGTGCCGTCAGCGTTTTGCATTTTCTTCACTGCCGTCAACCAGTCGGCGTTCTTGGGCGACTTCGCTTTCAGTCGCTCAAGGCCGGCAGCGTCCGCGGCTATCTCCTCACGGCCTTCAAGGACAACCGTCCCTGGGACCAGATGTTCCGCGACCTGCTCGGCGTTGCGGAGAAGCCGGACCCCGCCAAGCCGGAACAATACGTTACGAAACGGCTCAAGGACCGCGATTCGCTCACGCGCGATATCAGCAGCGTCTTTTTTGGGCTCAACATCAGTTGCGCTCAGTGTCATCGCCATTCCTACATCAAATCGCTCACGCAAGATTACTTCTTCGGGATGCGCGAGTTCTTCGCGTCGTCCTACGAGTTTCAGGGGAACCTTCTCGACCGCAGATTTACGAAGCCTTCGGAATTCAAAGCGAAGGACGGGAAGGTTCAGCCGGTGAAGCTGATGTTCCTCAATGGCAAGACCGTGGAGGGGGAAAAAGTATCAGCAACCGATCTCGCCAAAGCGATTCAGGAGGAATCGAAGGAGATCGAGAAACTCGCCAAAGCATACGCCAAGACCAAGGAACTGCCGCCGCCGGCAACATTTCGCCCGCGCAGCAAGCTGGCGGAACTGGCGCTCGCACCGGAGAATCGCGACATGTTCGCTCAGGCGATCGTCAATCGCCTTTGGTACCGTTTCTACGGCTATGGCCTCGTGATGCGCACCGATCAGATGCACGCCAACAATCCGGCAAGCCATCCCGAACTGCTGCAATGGCTCACGCGCGACTTCATCGCCCATAAGTACGACCTCAAACGCTTGATCGGCGGCCTCGTCTCCAGCAAGGCGTACGCGCGGAGCAGCCAATGGAGTGATAAGGAAGCTCCAGCGCCGCAGCTTTTCGCGGTTGCCACAATTCGGCCTTTGACCCCCTCGCAATGGGCAATGTCTTTCGCTGTGGCGAACAACCCGTCGCTAATCAAGCCAGGGCTGAGCCGGGACATGCGGGAAAAATCCCTGGCGACCATCGAAACCCAAAGCAAAGGGCTCGAAAACCTTCTCGAATATCCGCGCGAGGACATGCAGATTCCGATTACCGAGTCGCTGAAGCTCAGCAACGATGCTGCCATCCTCAAGAGCGTTGGAGGCCAGTTGCTTCCAGTCCTGATGAAATCGAAAGATCGCAAACTCCAGATCGAGGAATCGGTGTGGGCCGTTCTCTCTCGTGCGCCGACATCCGACGATTACGATGTATTTGATTCCTACATGGAGAAGCGAAAGGACCGCCCCGCTGCCGGGCTTCAGCAAATGCTCTGGGCGCTGATCAACAGTCCGGAGTTTCGCTTCAATCATTAGAAATTACTATGCGTGCCAGGACCTCAAACCAGTTTGCTCTGACCGGCGCCGCCATTCTTTGGGTTGTGGCGCTGGAGTTCTCGTTCGCACGTGCTGATGATTGGCCTCAGTTTCGCGGGCCTGATCGGACGGGAATTTCCCGCGAGACCGGCCTGCTCAAAGCGTGGCCGAAAGAAGGACCGGATCTCCTGTGGACCTACCGGGACGCCGGTGCTGGCTTTTCGCCACCTTCCATCGTGGGCGATCACTTCTATTGCATGGGGTCGAAGGACACCAAGGACTACGTCTTCGCCCTCGACACGCGCACTGGCAAACTCCTCTGGTCCACCGCGGTCGGCCCGCGACGACCGACCGGTTGGGGCGACGGTCCGTGTGCGACTCCGACCGTTGACGGCGATCGCTGCTACGCCCTCAGCATTCTCGGCGAATTGCACTGCCTTGAGCGAGCATCCGGAAAAAGTCTCTGGAGCGTCCACCTCAAGAATGACCTCAGCGGCAAGGTCCTGCACGATGGTCGTTACACGGAATCGTGCCTCATCGACGGCGACCGCCTGATTTGTTCCCCCGGTGGCAAGAACGGCACGATGGCGGCCCTCGATAAGAGAACCGGCAAAGTGATCTGGCGCAGCAAAGGGCTGACGGACGAAGCCGTATGTTCGTCGCCAATCGTCGTGAAAATCGACGGCGTTCGTCAGTACGTCAACCTGACCGGAAAAGGCGTGGCCGGCGTCGCCGCGGACGATGGCCGGCTCCTCTGGAAGAACAGCTTGCCCGCCGCCTGGATTATGGTGGCGACCCCCGTCGCGTTCAAGGATTGCATTTACGTGACGACTGCTTATGGCGTCGGCTGCGGATTGCTCAAGCTGACGCGAGAAGGCGAGGGAACTATAGCAGAGGTCGTTTGTCGCAACAAAGTGATGAAGAACCACCACAGCGGCGTGATCCTCGTAGATGGCCACGTTTATGGTTGTTCCGATCCGATCGGCTGGGTTTGTCAGGAATTTGAAACGGGCAAAGCCGTTTGGGAAGATCGCACTTTCTTGGACAAAGGCAGCATGACTTGGGCCGACGGGCACCTGTATTGTTACAGCGAAGACGGCGGCGAAGTGGTCCTGGTAAAGGCAACGCCCAAGGACTGGCAAAAAGTGAGCCGATTCACGATCCCGGAAAAGACGAAAATCGCTCGCAAGCAAGGCAAGATCTGGACGCCTCCCGTGATCGCCAACGGCCGACTGTATCTGCGCGACAATGATTTGATCTACTGCTACGACATCCGAAATAACAGGCGATGACCTATACCATTCCGTCAGCGGAGTTTCATTCATGAAGTAGCGCCGCCGTTGCAAGAGATCGTACCGCTATTCGCACTTCGCCGCCGCTGAACCGCATTTGGCCCGGCGACGGCGGAGATGTGCATACCGATAAGGGCTCCGCCTGGGAACGAGGACGGGAGGCTCTGTTCGCCGGTTGCCGCGCGAGCGTTAAGCCGCAAGCGGGGAGCGTCGCCCGATTAGGGCTTCGCGAAAACGGCGTCGTCGAGCTTCGCGTGGATTTGCAGGTCGGTGACGTTGACTTCCATGAAGAACACGCCGTCATGGTAAATCTCGGCTTTGTTGCCCACCTTCAGCCCCAGTTTGTCCTGGTAGCCGAGGATGTACTTTTCCTGGGTGATTTCCTGCTTTTTCTGCGGGTCGTAGCTGCGCATTTCGGTTTTAAGCAGGAGGTGGGTCTTCTTGTCGAAGAAGTAGCTGATGTCGCGTTGGCCTTTTTTGCTGACGCGAATGCCGACGGCGTCTTTGCCCTTGATTTTGACTTCGCCGACGGCGTTAAGTTCGTAGGGAGCTTTGAGCATGTCGATGTAGTTGCCACCGGCTTCGGTGAGAAGGCTTTGGCGGACTTCGTCGAGGATTTTCTCGTCGGTAAATTCGGTGGTGATGCCGTTGGAGTTGACCCAGAATTGCTTGCCGTTGTAGACGGTGATGACGGTGATTTCCTTGCCCTGGATATCGATCTTAATGACGTTTCGCAACCGGTCGGGTATTTGGAGCGATGTCTCGCCTTCGACATCGCGTTTTCCGCCGAGTAGGCTCATGGTTCCTTTGTACTTGGTGACGGTCGCTTTTAATTTGGCGAGGTTCGCCTCGCCACCGTGGGCGGTGATGGCTTTGCGAAGGACCGCCTTGAGGTCGTCGTTCTGTGCGCGTGCGGAGAGTACGCCGAGACCGAGGGTGAAGAGAGCGAAAGCGATGAGTCGAATCCGAGCCATGACGGACTCCATAAGTTAAGGGTGAAATGAGGTAATAGGATTCGATGGGTGGTCCATGATAGGATACGAAATCGTTGGTGGCGCGTGGGATTCGTGGTGCATCGGCACGGGGTTGCGGGTAGAATGAGATTGAAGAAATAGCGAATTTCATGAATAGAGGTTCATCGATGGATGCCGACAAATCCACACTCGAGACTGATCTGATGGATCCCAA
The DNA here is from genome assembly GCA_009697105.1 of Gemmataceae bacterium. Taxonomy (GTDB): domain Bacteria; phylum Planctomycetota; class Planctomycetia; order Gemmatales; family Gemmataceae; genus SIAQ01. Next base: position 140,019 of record SIAQ01000001.1, read on the forward strand.
GATTTTTAGTGAGCGTACGGTGCAATCGGTGCCCTTCGACAGCCTGTCCGACGCCAGTCCAGATATTCGACTCCGTCCCGAATGGGAGACGTATCAAGTATTGGTAAGTCGATTGTTGGCCGAGGGACATGCTGGCAAGTATGTGCTAATCAAGGCAGATCAGCTCATCGGGATTTGGGATCGCCATGCGGATGCGGTGGAATCGGGTTATCAGCGGTTTGCCGGTGAACCGTTCCTGGTTCACGAGATTCGCAAACGGGAACCGATCATCCGGCGCCATGCAGTCGCCCGATGCCGCGGTTGATGTTTTCGGATGTTAACTGAGGAGCCGAACGATGCTCATAATAGCGGTTTTCTTGTCGATTCTCTTGGTAGGGTTGGTGGATGTTGCCGCCAAAGGAGGCGCTCAATCGATTCATCGACCGTGCCTGCTTCTGTTTTGGGCGTTGGTATTCGGTATTCTCTTCCCACCTGTATTTTTTCACGCATTACTGCTGATACCCATTTGGCTCGTTTGGGTGCGCGGCCATCTATCGGTTCGAGGCTTGATTCTGTGTTCCTCTGTGGCGGCGATCGCACCATACGGTTTTTTTGTATCATTCGCCGTTGGCAAGCATAAGAAAAAGGAAGAGCTAAGGACGCAATATGCTTTTGAATCCATGGAGAACCGCGTCCCCGTGCCACAGAAGACCAAACGCGATCCAGCGATACCCCTTGATGAATCCTTTTTTAAGCAAATCGAGCAGCAGGTTGCAGATAATACGAACGGCTTCCGCACCGCCATGCTGGATCGTTTGCATTCGGAAACGGTGCGAGATTTCATCAACTCGCCCGGATTCGGCGCGGGACGCAGAATTGACCCGTCCGCTAGTACGCTCGCGATCAACCTGAATAGGACAGACGAAGTGCTCCCTCAACCAGGACCATTGCCCTCTTCCACGCTTTCGACAACCGATCTGACCGAACCGCAGGATATTTGGATGGATGATTTTCGGACGCTTCATACTGCAAGCATGCTGGATTTTGTCTATCCACGCGGGTTCGGCTTTGTTGTGAACCGTAACAAGGTGGCAGGGTTCCTGTCGCACGGCTTTTCCGAACCTCCGCAGGTTAAGAACAGGTCCTTACAATCCGTTGTGCTCATTGGACTGTTGATGCATGCAGAACCCATAGCGTACGTGTCCAACGAATTGCCTCGGATGGATCGGCTAGCAAAAGCCCCAACTAGGTCACTGAATTCCTTCGAAGAACTTGGACTCGATGAAATACGAAACGGGCGTGACCTGTTCATTCGCCAAGGACCACATGCGCTCCATCTGCTCGGCGCGATCCGCAGCGTGGAGCAGTGCGTCAAATGCCACGGCGGCGAGCGCGGCGACTTGCTCGGAGCGTTTTCGTATAGTTTGCAGAAAAAGCAATGACCCCCGACCATCAACTCGTCTGGTTCCTGCGTGCCACAGCAATTACGTTGCTGTCGGCGGCGCTCGCCGTAGTTCTACCGCATGCGTGGATGGACGCGGTTCATCGCTGGATGGGACTGGGCGAACTGCCTGATTCGCCGATCGTCGGCTATCTCACGCGGTCGATCTCGGCGCTATATGCGGCTTTCGGGGCGTGTTACTGCCATATCTCGGGCGACGTTCGGCGTTACCTTCCGCTACTGCGATTCTCGGTGCTGGTGACGATTGGGTTCGCGATCGTTCTCGTCAGCGTCGACGTAGCTTGTAGGCTGCCATGGGAGTGGACATTTGCCGAGGCGGCATTTCTCATCAGCTGGTGTGCCGCATATGCCTGGTTAATTAGGCGAGTAAGGGCCGACCAAATAAGTTAAGAAAATCGGAATTGTTGCGCAAGCTCGTCACGCTGCCACGTCTTACTCTATCGAGACGCTTCGACACGTTGTTGAATTTGAGAAATTCGGTCGAAACGTCTCTTTTGATCTGGCGTTTGGAATTTTTGCTGGATAATATGTAGTTTGGGGAAGTTCGGATTCCTTCATTATGAAGGAGGAGCCATCTCATGTCGCGAATCTTGGCAGTGTTGGGCGTTGGCATCATCATAATTGCGTTTGGCTTGGGCCACGTATCGGCGCAAAATCTGCGCGAGATTGAGGCTCGCCAGAAGGTCGCGGCCGAGAAGCTGATTGGCGATGTGAAGGATGCGCTAAAGCGGTCCGACAAACTGGACTCCGCCGATGCGAAATACCTGCTCAATAGGTTGCTGCGAGATGTTCGCGATTCCAATGTTCTCCTGAACAGCGAACGCGATAGCCTCGTGCAATCGATTCAGATTCGCATCCGTGCGGTTGACGATCGCGCCAACTACAAACGCGTGACCGACGAACAGCGACCGCTGGCGCTGCCGCCAGCAACGACGCGGCCGGGCGGGCCGAAATTCGTCGATACCCCGCCGGCCAAGGGCGGTACCTCAACGTTCGCCAAGGATTTCATCGGCAGTGCCAAGAATGCCCAGCAAATCGCTGCGGCAGGCATCAGCGCTCGCGAGAAGGTGATTGTTGAGATCGGCAACGCGCGCGAGCGTGACCTCGTTCCCGCGACCGACGGCACGACCTTTCCAAAGAACTGGGCGCAGCTCAGCGCGATGCGCAAGAAGCAACTCGGTCCGCAGCTGACGCCGCGCGAAGTCGCACTGCTCAAAGCCCTTAACTCAACCCTTAACATCGACTACAACGATCGCCTCAAGTTGGTACTCGATAGTCTGCAAGAACGCTCCGGCATCGTCCTGTTTATGGACGAGCCATCGGTTCAAGACGTTCGGCTCGATTACGACGATCAAGTGAACCTCAAGTTTGGCCAAATGACCGTCCGCATGGCCCTCAAGAAAATCCTCGGCGATCGCGGCTTGACCTACATCGTCAAGGAAGGTTCCGTCCATGTCATGACGCCGAAAAAGGCCAGCGAATACACCGTGCTGCGTAGCTATCCGATCGAGGACCTCGTCGGCGGCGATCCGCAAGTCATGATGATGTTCGGCCCATTCATGGCCCAACAGATGATGGCCTACAACGCCAACCAACTCATCAAGCTGATTCAAACGGTCGTCGAACCCGACTATTGGCAGCCGAACGGCCCGGGCGTGATTACCTTCTTCCCGCCGACGAAATCCATATTCGTGCGGGCCAGCGCCGAGGTTCATTACCAACTCGGTTCGCCGGGTTTGTTCGGGCGGTAATGAACGACATTTGCTTAGCCGCTCGCCTTTGGCGAACGCGGGCGCGGCGTTTTTCGATTGGAAATGCGCCACGTTCGCGTTCGCCAAAGGCGAGCGGCTAAACGTTTCCAGCATGTCCAACTCATTTCAAATTGCTTAAAACAATCGTGCTTGCCTATTGCCACGTTTCCGAACGGATTAACACCATGACACGTAACCTCTCCGTGATCGTCGTTTTCCTTGGCACCACGTCCGCCACTTTCGCTCAGGGTAAGGTCGAGTACAACCGCGACATTAGGCCCATTCTCGCGGAGAACTGCTTCGCTTGCCACGGGCCGGACAGCGCGTCGCGCAAGGCGGGCCTTCGGCTCGATCAGCACGTCGATGCCGTCAAACAAGGTGCAATCGTACCGGGCAAAGTGACGGAGAGCGCCTTGATCGAACGTATCCTGAGCGATGACGCCGAAAAAATCATGCCGCCGCCGAAGACGTTGAAGAAGCTGTCAGCCACGCAAAAGGACCTGCTCAAACGCTGGATCAGCGAAGGCGCGGAGTACCAGTTACACTGGTCGCTGATGCCGCCGAAGCGTACCGCCCTGCCCGCGGTGAAGAACAAGGCGTGGGTGCGTAATCCGATCGACCAGTTCATCTTGGCCGAGCTGGAGAAACGCGGCATGCAGCCGAACCCCGAGGCCGACCGCCGGACCATCGCGCGTCGGCTAAGTCTTGACCTGACTGGCCTGCCGCCGACAGCTGCGGATGTGGAGGCGTTCGTCAGTGACACATCGCCGGGCTATTACGAGAAATATGTCGATCGCCTGATGAAGTCGCCGCACTGGGGTGAACATCGCGCTCGCTATTGGCTCGACGGCGCCCGCTATGCCGACACGCACGGTATTCACTTCGACAACTACCGCGAGATCTATGCCTATCGCGATTGGATTATCGGAGCGTTCAACAAGAACATGCCGTTCGACCAATTCACGATCGAGCAACTCGCCGGCGACCTACTGCCGAACCCGACGATCGACCAGATCGTGGCAACGGGATTTAATCGCTGCAACATCACGACCAATGAAGGCGGCCTGATTGCCGAGGAGTATCTAGTCCTTTACACGCGCGATCGCACGGAGACGACGGCGGCAGTTTGGCTAGGCGCGACGATGAACTGCTGCACCTGCCATGACCATAAGTTCGATCGGTATTCGACGAAGGATTTCTACTCGCTGTCGGCATTTTTCAACAACACGAATCAAGGCGCGATGGATGGCAACATCCCGAACACGCCACCGACGATCTTCGTACCCCAGGCCGCCGATCGCCCGCGCTTCGATGTGCTGGCGAAGGATATCGCCGGCCTTCGCGCGAAAATCGACGACCGCAAGAAAGCCGCCCAGAAAGACTTCGACACCTGGCTATCGCAAGCCAAGGCCGACCAGGTCGCGTCGCTGATTTCGACCGACCGCCTTGCCCTGCACGCACGCCTCACCGAGGCGCAAGGCAAAACCGCCGGCTTCACCATCAACGGCAAGCCGCGCGATGTCAACTTGGGCGACGGCTACGAATGGATCGCCGGCAAAGGCACGCCTAAAACGCTGACGATCAAGCCCGCAGGCTCGGCCATCGCGATCCCGGAGGTCGGTGACTTCGAGCGCGATCAGGGCTTCTCCGTCGGCGCCTGGGTCAAAATCCCTCGCCGAGGCACGACCGGAGCCATCGTCTCCCGCATGGACGCCGGCAGCAAATTTCGCGGCTGGGATCTATGGATGGAGCAAGACAAAGTCGGCATGCACATCGTCAACCAATGGCCCGAGGACGCCCTCAAAGTCACCTCGCGCATGATCCTGCAACCCAACCAGTGGTATCACGTTCTCGCCAGCTATGACGGTTCCAGCAAGGCCGCCGGCGTGAAGCTCTACATCAACGGCACGCTGCAACCAATGGACACGTTTACCGATCAACTCAAAAGCACGATCAAGACAAACGTCGCCTTCAAAGTCGGGCAACGCAGTACGAGCGAACGCTTAAAGGATGTTTACCTACAGGATATTCGCCTATACGAACGAACCCTCAAAGGCCCGGAAGCCGATCAGATCGCCAAGTCGTCGAAGGCGGCTGATTTCCTCGCCAAGCCCGCAGACAAACACACGCCCGCTGATCGCGCCGAACTCTTCGACTGGTGGCTGGTCTCGCTCGACCCGCCATACCGGGTGCTGAACGAGCAGATCGCAGCCATTCAGCAGGAAGAAGTCACGATCAAGTCGCGTGGCACAATCGCCCATGTCATGAGCGAGAAGGCGACCGAGCCGACGGCCTACGTCCTCTTCCGCGGCGAGTACGACCAGCGCCGCGCCCAAGTGAAAGCAATCACGCCAAGCGTCCTGCCGCCGATGCCGAAGGATTTGCCTCGCAATCGGCTCGGCCTGGCGCGCTGGCTGCTGCAACCGGAAAATCCGCTGCCTGCCCGCGTGACCGCCAATCGCTTTTGGCAGGACATTTTTAGCAACGGCCTAGTGCGCACGAGCGGCGATTTCGGCGTATCGGGCGAACTGCCCAGCCACCCCGAATTGCTCGATTATCTTGCGCTCGAGTTTCGCGACAAGAAATGGGACATCCAGCAATTCTTCAAACAGATCGTCACCTCCGCGACGTATCGCCAAGCTGCGACGGTGACGAAGGACGCTCTCGAAAAAGACCGCGACAATCGTTGGCTGGCCCGAGCGCCGCGCTATCGCATGGATGCCGAGATGATCCGCGATTACGCCTTGGCGTCGAGCGGCCTGTTCGTGCCGAAGATCGGCGGGCCGAGCGTGAAGCCGTACATGCCCGATGGCGTGTGGGAAGCCGTCGCGATGATCGGCAGCAACACGCGCGACTACCGCCGGGACACGGGCGAAAAGCTGTATCGCCGCAGCATGTACACGTTCTGGAAGCGTGCCGCCCCGCCGGCGTCGATGGACATACTCAACGCCCCGAATCGCGAGACCTGCACCGTTCGCCGGGATCGCACCAACACCCCGTTGCAAGCACTCGTGACACTCAACGACGTGCAGTTCGTCGAGGCGGCTCGCCACCTCGCTCAAACCGCGCTGAAGGACGGCGGCAAAACTGACGACGAACGGATCGACTTCATCGCCAAACGGCTGCTCGCGCGATCGTTCCGCGAAGTTGAACTGAAGATCGTGCGTGGCTCACTGAGCGACCTTGCCGCACATTATCAAAAACGTCCCGATGACGCCCGCAAGCTCATCACCGTCGGCGAATCCCAACCGGATGCGACGTTGAACGCGCCAACGCTGGCTGCGTGGACGATGCTCGTGAACCAGTTGATGAACCTGGATGAAGTGCTGAATAAGTAGGTTCTGCCCCGCCTTTGGCGCCACCCTTTAAAGTCGAATTCCGAGGCTGAAGCGTAAGCGAGGCGGCCTGGATGCCTCGCTTACGCTTCAGCCTCCGACGGAAATTCGACTTTTGAGGGGCGTGTCTTCTTTGGCTCTCCCCCAAAGTTGTGGATGATGTAGTGTCGCAGGTTCTGATTTTGAACCGAACGTCAACGCGACAGACTGGGGCAGAATCTCACCCATACGACAATCGACGACGATGTTGCCGGGGCGGGTCGAATTGTGTTGGATGGGGTTCGTGCGCGGTTGCGTGGCCGGGTTAGCCGGTGATACTCGAACGAAAGTGGCTTCAATGGTGAATGACCGAAGGCTAACCTGGCAGGCAACGTCTGCTCTGCTATGTCCATTGCTTTACCTTGCTCTAGGTAATGTTCTGAGTGGCGGGCAACCAAAAATTGCGTCCGATATTGCGCCGGACGAGAAAATCCAAGCCTCGATTCACCGAATCATAATGGCGAAGGATGACGACGACAAAGAGGCCAGGGCTGAGAAGGTTAAGCTCGATTCTCTTGCCAGGAAATCGCCTGAAATCCTTGCGCCCCAGCTCATTTATTACAAGATGCACGTCAAGACCGAACAAGAGGGTTTGCGCAGCCTTGGTATGATGGCGTGCTTTACAAAAACGTGGGATTCGGAGCTGCGAAGTGGCTTAATCTCTCTCTTGGAAACTAGGGATGGAAAAATCTACACCGAGGTATGTACCTGGCTGAACAATATCGATGTGGGATCTCGAATCGACGCAGAATCAAAACTCATGTCTTACCGAGAAACGTTGCTGGGCAGGAAAGAAGCGCCGCCGCGGGGATTGGTCGGGTATGTTTACGAAGTCAGCCCCAGGCGGGACTTGCTCCTTTTTGGAGAAATCTACTCGGAAAAACCCAAATTCGGCGACTTCCCTCGTGACTTGGTGTGGTCGGATCACGTCATCACTACGGTTAAATGGCGGTTGTTGAATCGCTTCCTCCAGGAAGGCGATCTGGAAAAAGCACAGAAAGAACTGGACACTCTATCCAAACACAAAGGCTGGTATGCCCGCCGCTACGTGGTGGAAACCATGCGCCAAACTCCCAAGCTCGGCACGCCTGAAATCACCGAGCGCCTCAAGAAAGACGCCAATCCGCTCGTGGCTGACCCAGCCAAGCTCATCGAATAACGCGGCTAACGAATTTCTAACTCCTACCATGTCGTGGCTGACCCAGCCAAGCTCATCGAATAACGCGGCTAACGAATTTCTAACTCCTACCATGTGATCGCTAAACGAATAAAAATACTCTATCATCAAACTCATGACAACTTCCTGGCTACAAACGATCGGCTCGCAAGCGCGTGCCTTGTTCCAGCGTCTGCATCGCGCCGTCGTTGCCAGTGAAGGGCCGGCTGCGGCGCAATCGATGCACGGGCTGGATCCGCAGCGCTACCTCAATCCAGCGGTGCTTGCAAAGGTCGGGTTCTCGCCGTTGTTGGCGAAAGTGGTTGTCGAGGGTTTCTTGAGCGGCCTGCATCGCAGTCCGTTTCACGGGTTCTCGGTCGAGTTTGCGGAGCATCGCGAATATGTGCCTGGGGATGATTTGAAGTATCTCGATTGGGCGCTCTATGCACGGACCGATCACTACTACATCAAGCGTTTCGAGGAAGAGACGAACCTGCGCTGCCATCTGCTGCTCGATCACTCCGCGTCGATGGCCTATGGCACGGGGCTGCTGACCAAGTGGGATTACTCGTGCTTCCTGGCGACGTGCCTGGCGTACTTGATGGTGAAGCAGCAAGACGCCGTCGGCATGGCGCTGTTCGGTTCGGCGCCCGGTCTCTATGTGCCGCCGCGCTGCCGACGATCGCACTTGCGGCAGCTGATGTCAACAATGATCCAGCACGCACCGACGGGCAAGACCGACATCGCCGCGAGCTTGAGAGCGACAGTGCGCAAGCTGAAACGCCGGGGGTTGGTAGTCGTCGTCAGCGACCTGATCGACGATCCGCCGGAAACGCTGAAGGCGTTACGTTTACTCGCGGGCCATCGGCACGACGTTATTGTTTTTCACGTGCAAGATGCGACGGAGTTGGAGTTCAGTTTCGAAGGGGCGGCATTGTTCCGCGACATGGAGACCGGCGAAGAGATGGAGATCGACCCCGCCACCTTGCGTAGCGCCTATGTGGAGAAGATGCAAGAGTTGTGCGAGTTCTACCGCAAAGGTCTGAGCGAACTTGGCGTAGACTATCACCTCGTCAACACCAGGCAATCCTACGACCATGCTCTGACCGCATATCTCAATCGGCGGTCTTGCCTCTAGTCCGCGGCAAAAAAATGCCCGGCTACGGACCACGGACTCCCCAGATTTGACATCTTCCCCCCCGCGGTTAGAATGTCCTAAACCATCCGCGAGGGCGATTATGAACTACCTCACCGCGATTCCCGTTTACAACGAAGAACGCCATCTGCATTCCGTTCTGCGCGAGGTTCGGCGTTATTCGTCGAGCATACTCATCGTCAACGACGGCTCGACGGATCGCACGGCGGAATTGCTTGCCGATTATCCCGATCTTCACGTTGTCACGCATCCGCAAAATCGCGGCTACGGAGCGGCACTCATCTCGGCGTTTGAATACGCCTTGCGTACCGATTTTGACATTCTCGTGACAATGGACTGCGACGGACAACACGAGCCGTCGCGCATCCCCGTTTTGCTCGAAGCGATTCACGATGCCGACCTCGTCAGCGGCAGCCGATATTTGCGCGAATTCCGGCAGCACAGCCTACCGACGCCAGAAGATCGCCGACAGATCAATGAGACGATCACGCGCGAATTGAACGAGCAATTTGGGTTGAATTTGACCGATTCCTTCTGCGGCTTCAAGGCCTATCGAACACCGGCCCTGGCAAAGCTGAACATCACCGAGACCGGTTGGGGCATGCCGTTGCAGCTGTGGGTGCAGGCGGCGAGGCTGGGTTTGCGCGTCAAAGAAGTCGGCGTGCCTCGGCTATATCTCGATCCCACCCGCGCGTTCGGCGGTGTGCTAAACGATGCCGGCGAACGGCTCGCGCATTATCGCCGAGTAATCGCCGAGGCGGTCATCGACACGACACCAGCGTGCGAATGGCCGAGCCTGTCTCGCGCCGAAGCGAGGAGTTGCCGGTGACGACTTCGCAGTTGCGTGCGCCGACCGGTCATGGCCAAATCCTGATCGTGCCGGCGCTCGATCAGGTGGGCAGACTGCTCGAACACAATCGCGTCCATTCACAATCCTGCCCTATCACATCCGATGACCTAACGTTCGCTGATTGGCGAGGGCTGGCTCAGCGCGAACTGTCAGCCATTTCGCAATCGTATCAAGCATCCGCCGATGAACGCGTGCCTGCTTTAACAGGCGAGGCATGGCTCGTCGCAGGGCATCAGCCGGAGCTTTTTCATCCCGGCGTGTGGTTCAAAAACTTCGTCTTGCATCACCTCGCACAGCGATTCGGCGCAACGGCGATTAACCTGGTGATCGACACCGACACGGCCAAGTCTTCGCATCTGTATCTTCCCGCGGATGAACGCCTGGCACAGTTGCCGTTCGATCGCACGGCTCCCGCACTGCCGTATGAGGAGCGTGCGGTGGACGACGAGGCGATGTTCGCATCCGTACCCGAGCGATTCGCAGCCATCGCGCAAACGTGGGGTTTCGAGCCGATGCTCGCAGAGTTCTGGCGGAAGATGCCGACGACACGGTTGCTCGGCGAGCGATTTGCGCGAGCGCGTCGGCGTGTCGAACAGCGTTGGGGCGTGGCGCAAGCCGAGGCACCGATGAGCCAGGTTTGCCAAACCGAGGCATTTGCCCGTTTCGCGCTGGCGATCCTGACACGCTTGCCTGAATTCCACGCAAGTTACAACGAAACCGTGCAAACGTATCGGCTCGCACATGGCATCCGCAGCAGGAACCACCCCGTACCGAATCTGACGCGAGATGGCGATTGGCTGGAGGCACCGTTTTGGGCCTGGCAGGCTGGCGCAAATCGGCGTGGCCGATTGTTGGTGAAGCAAGCTGCCGACGTACTGCACCTGCGCATCGGCGACGAGCCGCGGCGGATCGTTCCGGTGCGTGACGGTGCCACGGCCTGGCGATCGCTGGAATCGCAAGGCACCAAGATTCGCTCGCGTGCGCTGACGACAACAATGTTCTTGCGTCTCTTTGTCGCTGACGTGTTCCTGCACGGCATCGGCGGCGGCATCTATGACGCGCTGACCGACGACATCATCCGGCGATTTTTCGGCGTCATCCCGCCTGCTTACCTCATCGTGTCGGCGACTCTGAATCTGCCGCTACCGAAATTTCCCGATGCCGCTGAGCGATGCCGAACGCTGCATCGCCGTTCGCGTGACCTGATCTATCAGCCCGAACGTATGCTCGTGGATAATGCGTTGGCTTCGGAAAAACGCCAATGGATCGAGCGTATCACCGCCACGCATACGGAGCGTGCGGCCCGCTTTTCCCGACTACGCGAGCTGAATACGGCCATGCAACCGTTCCTTTGGCAACGTATCCATGAAACAAACGCCGCGATCAAAGCTGCCGAGGCCGAATCGCACGTACACGCCATCGCATCGCGGCGCGACTACGCATTCTGCCTATATCCCGAAGCGATGCTACGGTCGTTCTTCATGCATGGCGAATGGCGTGGAGGCCGATAGGAGCTTATCTCAGATCGTCGCTTTCTGTTTTTCCGCTCGCGGCTCTTGCGGTCGCGTGGGAAATTCCGAGCGCTAAGCCGCGAGCGGAATACAAGATCGGGAATTTTTTTTCGATTCCTCCGAAAACCGAGTTTGCAAGTTGGGCGAATTTCGCCTATGATCGAAAGAAAGAAACGGAGCGAGGAATGCCGTTGCCGCGATTCGTGACGTCGACTGAAATGAAGGTGGACCAACTGCCCTGGGGCCCACACGATTGGCTGTGCAGGCCGGACATCGTGGATGCGGAGAAACTGCTGCTCGTTCGCGTGCATATGCCGCCGGGAAAGGCGCATGAGTTTCATCGCCATCCCGAGATGGAGGAGATCATCTACATCCTCGAAGGCACAGCCGAGCAATGGGTCGATCACGAGAAAAAGATTCTGAAAGCCGGCGAAATGGCTCACATCCCGATGGATGTCGTCCACGGCACCTACAACGCGGGGACCGACACGTTGCGGTTTCTCGCGATTCTTTCGCCTGCAAAGTTCACCGGCCCCGCACTGATCGACATGAGCCAGGAAGAACCCTGGTGTTCAATGAGGGGCGAGGGATGAATGGCGAGTTACAAACTGATTCCTGGCCCCTGACTCCTGACTCCTGACTCCTGACTCCCGACCAAAGGACCGATGACCATGACCCGACGCAACTTCATGATCGCGATGCTGATCATCGGCATGATAAGTGCGCAGGCGTCGGCGCAGTTCTTTCCGCCGGTCGTCGGGATGCCGGTCGTGTTGCCGAACGGGATCGATTTTCAGTACAAGAGGGGCGGGCTTCGCGTCAACGGTTTCATTCCGACAGGTGGAGCGACGACGGCGGTGCTGCCGGTGGTGCCCGGGTTCGCAGGGCCGGGGGCGTTCTTCCCGGCGACGTATTATCCGTACGGATACCCATACTACCCGTATGGCTATCCGTTCCCAGCTATGGGTTCGGTGGAGCAGCGCATTACGGTAGCGGTGATGCAGCCGACGATTTTGGTTCAACGCCGTGGGTTGATGCCATTCCTGGAAGAATATGACATCGCAGGCATCGATCTGGACGCGGAACCGCCGTCGAAGATTTGGGGCAAGAAGCCACCGGCAATACGGCAGGCCGAGCGCAAGGTGCCTGTTCGAGAGGAGTTCGCACGGGTCGTGCCGCCTGCGGAGAAGAAGCTTCAGATCGCTGCCAATCAAGTGAATCTGCCGAGGCCGCCGGTGGTGGCGCGGAAAATCGAGCCGGCGCCGGATGGTGCGAAGCTCGTCGATTTCGGTTCTCAGGCGTTTCGCGCGGGTGAGTTCGCGCTGGCGTTGCGGCACTTTCGCGACGCCGCCGACATTGAGCCAAACCTGGCGCGAGCCTGGTTCTTACAGGCGCATGCCGCCATCGCGATGGGCAGGCTGCACGACGCCGTCCAGCAGATTGAGGCCGGCTTGAAACGGAATCCCAATTTTCACTTGAATGGGTTCCGTCCCAAAGTTGAACTCTACGCCGACCAATTAGCGTTGTGGACCGAACATCTTGACATGGTGACGAAGGCGAATCGCCTAAATCCGAAGAACGCCGACGCTTTGTTCTTACTTGGCTACCTCGCCTGGTATGAAGGCGATCGCGAGGCGGCCATCAGATTTTTCCAGCAAGCGCGCCCGCTGGTCGCAGAACAGCGGTTCGTCGATCTCTTTCTCAATTCGCCCGCCGCGAAGCAGTAGATGACAACCAAGCGTATCGCACCGAGTCGGATCCGGCGCAAAGATGCCGATCGCACGTGGGCGCTGGTCCTCTGGGCCCAGGCCGTCAACGCGCCAACAAGGCCCACGCCACAGCCACGATCGTGACGACTACACCAACACCAAGCGCTAGTCCCGCGAACGACCAGGCCATCAGGTTTACTTCCGGATTAGGCCTTGGTGGGCGGTGTTTCTTGCGGTGCGACGATTCCCGCTTTTTGAGCGTCGCGACTTGCATCTGAAAAACCGGCCATTTAATCAGCGGTTTGTACTTGGCCTGTTCGGGCTTGGCGACCTGGGCGTTGAGCGGAATCGTGCCGGCCCGGAGCCGATCCTGAATGTCGTTCGTCGTCGCTTCGACTTCGCGCATCACGCCGTCAGCGTCCTCGAACCGCATGAGCCAAATCGGATCGGCCGGCGTATTCTTTAACGCTTGATGCACATGAAGGTCGAGCTGGGTCGCTTCGAGCGGCGCGGTCAACCGTCGACGCACTACCGGATCGCGCAGCGCCGAATCGAGGTGAACGAAACTCGGAAGGGCCGATGCCAGCTGCGAACGCTCAATATCGACAATCACGTCACTCACCGTTTGATAGCGATCTTCCGGATTACGCGCCAGCATCTTGGCGAGAATGTTTTCCAATTTGCTGGACACTTCGGGGTTCATCGAACTCGCCGTCGCGTAGTAGCCGACGTTTTTCTTTTCGACGATCTCCAGCGACGACTCGCCGGAAAAAGGAACTTCGCCCGTCACAAGGTGGAAAAGCGTCGCACCCAGGGCGTAGATATCGCTGCGTTCATCCGCACGCTTGGCGCTGATCGCCTGCTCATAGGGCATGTAGTACGGCGTACCGATGCCTTGCGTGGCGTGCGTCAAGTTGCTGGTATCGTCGCGGTGTTTGGCCAGGCCGAGGTCCGAGAGTTTGGCCAACCCCGCCGAATTGATCAAAATGTTGCTCGGCTTGATGTCGCGATGGATAATCTGATTCTTGTGCGCATGTTCCAAAGCGCGAGCGATGTCGAGAATGATGTGCAGGGCATCGCCGACCTTCAATCGGCGTTCGCGGTCAAGAAGCTCATGCGCGCTGGGGCCGTCGATGTATTCCAGGACGATGAAATGGAGGTGGGTCGCGGAGTCCTGGCCCATGGCAAGCGTGCGGACGATGTTGGCATGCGCAAGCTTCGCCCCGTGCTGGCCTTCACGCTGAAAACGCCCGAGGAGGTTCTGTTTGGCCGACTGATCGGCATCGAGCACCTTGATGGCGACCTGACGATTGGCAGTCGGGTCAAAACCGAGATAAACCGCGCCCATGCCGCCCTGACCGAGCAGTCGAAGGATGCGGTATTCCCCCATCTGCGTCGGCTCAGCGTCAGCGCGAACGGGAATGAAACCGTCCGACCGCGATGGCTTGAGGAGCGATTCAGCGTTCAGATTCATATCGACGCGCGTTGGCTCTTGGCCCTGGCGGATATTCTCCGCTTGCGATGGTGTCAAGAGCCGAGCGTCACACAGCATCAGGAGCACATCGGTCGCGATGCCACGCCGATACTTGTCGGCAGCGGCGTGCAGAACTTCATCAACCCGAACGGCGTCGAGGTCGAACCACGAAATCGCCATTCGCGCGACGAGCCGATCAGCCTCTGCCTGCGCAGAGGATTCCTGAGGAAGCGGCGGCATGACAATTCATCCTCGGTTGTCTCTGTTCAGTCTACCGCATGGCGACGCAACCCGCAAGCGTGGTCGATTCAATGGTTACTTCGCACGGTAGAAATTGTCGCTTTTCCGAACCGGTCAAAACATTTCCGAGCCGCGACCGTCAGGATACCGTGCGGATTATGTCGGCCGCTCCCTGACGGTCGCGGCTCGGAAAAGCGTCAATCTCACCCGTCAGCGGTATGGTACGACGCTCCGCGTGATGGTCCCACGACGCGGAGCGTCGTACTACATTAAAGGCGTTGCCAATTCGGCCAGCCTTGGCGTAATATGGAATTTGACGTTATTACCCGAAGAGAGCAGCCTCATGGCGAATAATTCGCTGTATCCGCCCAGTCCGGAAAACGTGCCGCCCGGTCTGACCGACCCGACGTCCGAATACAAGATGCAGACACTGCTGGTCCTGTTCGCCCTCGCGCTCTTCTTCATGTTCTATTTCGGCGTCATGTTCTTTTGCGTTGCGTACTCCGTCTGGGCAACCTGGTTCATGCTTTTTTCACGGTTTCGGCTCGGCATCTTGCACCTGGTGCCGATGTTCTTCGTTCCGCCTCTTCTTATTCTGTTCATTTATCTTGTAAAGAACCTGTTCAAGTTCGAGCGTGCCGAGAAGGAATTTCGCATCGAGATCTTTCCAGACGAACATCCGAAGTTGTTTGAATTCATCGAAAAGGTCTGCGCGGAAACCGGAGCGCAGACGCCCAAGCATGTGTTCATCGATTACGAGGTCAACGCCGCCGCCATCCTTGATACGACGTCCTTTTTTCATTTGTTCCTTCCCGCCCGGCGAAGCCTGTTGATCGGACTCGGCCTGCTTAACGCGATTAACCTGACCGAATTCAAAGCGCTGCTCGGCCACGAATTCGGACATTTCTCGCAAAAAGGCACGAAGATCGGCAGCTACATCTACACCTCGTGGCGCATCGCGTATCAGGTCATCGAAGGCGAAGATTGGTTCGATCGGTTCGTCTACGGCTGGTCCCAACTGGATGGCCGCATCGCTTGGCCGGCCTATATCGTGCGCGGTACGCTCTGGGTATTGAAGAAGATGCTTGGCCTATTGTGGTATGTCCTGGTCTTCTTCAATCGCTCGTGCAGTCGGCAGCGCGAGTTCAACGCCGACCATTTTGCCGTCAGCGTCGCCGGCAGTGACGCGCCGGTGCATCTGCTGCATCGTACGTACTTTGCGGGCAGTTGCTTCGAGCAAGCGATTAATGACCTGCGCATTGCCATGAGTCATCATCTGTTCACAAACGATTTGTTCTATCACCAGAGTGCCGCGGGCAAGGTCATCCGCCGACGCAACAAGGGCAAAGACGTTCGGCTTGAGGAGCCGCCGACGCTGCCCGACGACCCCACCGAGACGACGCAAGTGTTCGATGAGAATGACGACAAGATCGCGGAGATGTGGTCCACGCATCCCTCGAACTACGACCGTGAGCAGAACGCCAAGGCCCATTACATTCGCACGCAATTCGACGAACGCTCGCCCTGGCTGTTGTTCGACAACGTGGAAGAACTGCGCGAGCGCGTGACCTACAAGTTCTACCGTTTCTTTTTCAAGATACCCAGGGATGTGATCCTGGCCGACCCCGAAGAGGTCCAGGGGTTTATCGACGACGAACACTCCGACCGAATGTACGATTCCAAGTACCAGGGCCTTTACGATTATCGCAACCTCGTGCTCAAAGACATCGGCGAAATGGCACGCGAAGGGCACCAGCATCCCTGGAGCATCACCGATCTCGCCGATTCGCACAAAGCGCTCTACACCGCCGAGGTGAAGCACCGCGCCCAACTTTACAACAAACGTATCGAAGAATTGAACCTTCTCAACGCCATCTTCAACGGCTGGCATCGACCGAAAAACGATGAGATCGAATTTCGCGGCGAAATCTACGATATGGACGACGCCAAACGCTTGCACAAAAAGGTTGACAAGGAAATCAAAAGCGAGAGCGGCTGGCTGGCGGACATCGACAAAAAAGTCTTCATGACCTACTTCCAGATGGGGCTGCATATCAATCAAGAAATCGCGGAAGAATTATACCGCCGATATGATTTCCACCTCAGTGTTCAGGATATTTGGTACGAATTGCAAAACCGCAATCCGCCGATTCAGTCGGCCATTGGATTCTTGAATTCGACCGACGCGTCGAATTTGCAATCGCACCAGTTCAAGGAAATCCTGAACGTCTTCCGCGATACGCACAAAGTCCTGCGAAAAATGCTCAAGACCTCCGAGGACATGATACTACCTGGCCTGAAAAACCTGCCCAAGGGAAATACGCTACGACCGTTCCTGCTGAACAAGGAACTTGTCGAGAGCGTAAGCAAGTACGAACAGAGCATCAGCATCAACTGGATGAATAAGCTGATTGGCCAATTCGGCGAGATGAAGGAAAAGGTCGATCGCATTCACTACAAGAGCCTGGCCGGTATCTTGACGTTGCAGGAGAAGATCGGCGCCGAATGCGTCCACCGCTGGGCCAAGCTGCCGCGAGCGCAGAGCGTGGCGCGATGATGTCAGAGCCGCGCACCCTGAACATTGCACAAACTCAAACGCTGCCTTATCCGATGCAACGCCCAGGCAGCGCTTTCACCCACGATCGCATCGGCGTCGTCGCACGCACGCTCCAGCCCGGCAATCGCGCTCGCATCACCGATGTTGCCAAGCGCGATCGCGCAATTGCGCAGCAGCCCCGCTCGCCCCGTACGGAGCAGCGGCGTATCCGCGAACCGGGCCTGAAACTCCGCTTCCGTGAGCGACATCACGCTAAGCAAATCGACGAACGCGCCGGCACGTTCCTCCTGCAATCGCTCATCGCGTCCTACCGGCGCCTTGGTATTCCACGGACATACATCCTGGCAAATATCGCAGCCGAACACCCAATCGCCCATCGGTTCGCGCAGCTCCTCGGCAATCGAGCCGCGCAGCTCGATCGTGAGGTAGCTGATGCAAAGGCGTGCGTCCAGCTGATACGGAGCCGTGAATGCTTGCGTCGGACAGGCGTCCAAACAGCGGCTACAACTGCCGCAGTGTGTCGCCGTGAAAGGCGTGTCTGACGCGAGTTCAACGTCAAGCAACAGGCCGCCGAGGAAGAACCAGCTGCCGAGCTTTTTGTTGATGAGCATCGTATTCTTGCCGAACCATCCAAGCCCGGCTCGGCGCGCAAAGTCGCGTTCTAAAAGCGGCGCTGTATCGACGACGCCGCGCCCGCGTGTGCCGGGCCGTATCGCCTGCACCGCCAGGAGCAGCGTTTTCAGTTTGTCGCGCATCACTTCGTGATAATCAGTTCCACGCGCATAGCACGAAACCTGCCCGAGCAGCTTGTGAAGGTCAGGCGATGCAGGCACGTCCTCCGCGGGTTTATAATTGAGCGCAACCATGATGACGCTGCGCACGTCGGGCAAAATCGAACGCGGATGCCGGCGGGCCTCAGCGTGCTTACGCATGTACGCCATCTCGCCGTCGTGGCCTTGATTCAGCCATTCGGTCAGTTGAGCGAAACCGTCGGAATCGCTCGCCGGCGCGATGCCGACGAGGTCGAACCCGATGGCTCGTGCGTGCTCTTTGATCTGTTGTTCCAACGTGCGGATCATGACAAGAACTCAGACGTTGAAAAACGCGCCTTGTAACGCGACGGAAAGCTACCTATAATCTTATCATAATCGGGGCGTGGCGCAGTTTGGCTAGCGCGCCTGAATGGGGTTCAGGAGGTCGGAGGTTCGAATCCTCTCGCCCCGATTTGTAAGAGCCGTTGACAGCAATTGTCAGCGGCTCTTTTCTTTTGTCCACGCATGATGTTACGTCGAATCCACCTACCCCATCGGCGAACGCAAGCACGCCTGCCATTTTGTCAGCGAATGACGGCTTTTGCACCCTTTTGCCTATAGTTGGTGCAAGCGTTGGTGCAAGCAAGCTTTGACGTAAACCGTTTGTTCCCGTTGCCATTGCAGCTTCGGTAATGCTCGCTTGTCCAGCGTTTAAGGGCAGCATCGGCAAGACGTCGAGCGCCCCGCGCACGTCCAATAGCTTCGGATCGGTGTAAACTTGCATCGTCATATCAAGGCTTGCGTGCCTCATGGCGGCTTGTGCGGTTCGCGGTGCAACGCCCCCTTTGCTCAACAGCGTGCCGAACGTCGTTCGCAAGGCGTGAACGTCGAGCGTCCGGCCCCGTTCGTCTACCTTTGGTATTCCAGCGGCTTTCAGGTCGCGATTCAGGATGCGGAGCAACCCAGTAGGCACGGCGAAGAGCGGCGTATTCATCGGTAGGCGGACAGGAATCGGCCTTCCTTGCCCTCTCGCTTCGTGTTGTAGGCGTTCCAGTTCGGCGGCGAGCCATTGCCTTAGATCGTCCGCCAGATCGTCGCGCAGCATGATCGTACTTCCTTGCCGGTTCTTCTCATCGGCAGCATTCAAGTCGAGGTAAGGCATATCGGCGTCGAGATGAAGCCGGCCCACGGTCATCGAAGCAAGTTCCCCCTTGCGAAGCCCCGTCAGAATCATCGTCTTGTAGGTCAAGGCGCGTTCCCATCCCAGGCGTTCCAGGTTCGCTTTCGTTTCGCTTCGGAGTTCGGCGTAGGCTTCGCCTTTGCGGTCCCCCTTGCGAACCGTCTGCGCGTCGAGCAGCGGACGGCGGCGAGCTACGCCGAGCAGTTGCACTAGCTCGGTTTCGTCCATCGCCCGATGGATCCGCTTGCGGTCCGCTTGCTCATTCGCCTTCCGCATCCCGTTGAACGGATTGACGGCGAGCCGGTCGCACTCGACGCACCAGTTGCAGAAGGAAACGACGGCCCCTTGATAGGCGTTGCGAGTTCTCGCCGACATGCCTTTTGCCGATTCTTGCGTCAGCCATTTTTCGAGCGTACCGCGCTTCAGGTCCGCGAACCGGCGAAACAAGCATTCGGTTGCGAGCCGATCCAGGCAGCGGCGTGTTTCCTT
>SIAQ01000133.1 GCA_009697105.1 Gemmataceae bacterium
GAAGCTGCTCCAGGACCAACACCAGAACGCCACCGCTCGCCGTTGCCATACCGTGACCCGCCATCAGCGAATCATTGGACTCGGAATCAACCTTGCCGAACTTCCTTGTTGTATACCAAGATAGAGATCAAGTAGCGCTGTCGTAGTAGTAGTAAGATCCTCGGAAATCGCAGCGATCATCCTGAGGCTGGGCGTTACGCATGCTACGCCATCAGCAAGCCCGGATCGGGCGCTTCGCTTAAGCGAGTTTCCGCGATTCGCTCGCCGGTGCCGTTGTAGTAGAGGATGCGGTTCTCGTCGCCCGCCCAGATCGCATAGTTCCTCAACAGGCGCGGTCCTTGCACCTGGAAGAACAACCCGCACGGCTTGCCCCGGCGGGTGATGAGGGACTGTTGCAAAGGGGTTTGATTCGGATCCAGATTGTCCTGTTGGCACAGAGCACCGAGGACAAATCGACAGAGATCGGAAAGTGTCGGCAACGCGATGACATCGCACATGGGGAGAGCGCCTCGTCGAATGCGGTTTCAAGGTGCGTGAGCGGTATGTTGAAACTATCGGCCTAACGACTGGGCAGCTTGCGTAAGAGATGTGATTTGTTGGGAAATGGGGGTTCGGATTTTACCAGCCATGCAGCTGCCGAAGACCGTCGTACAATACGACACCTGCCGCCGTGGAAAGGTTGAGACAGCGAACTTTCCCCGCCGGCATCGGGATCGTGTAGCAGTGTTCCCGTTGCCCTTGCATGATCTCGGTCGGCAGTCCGCGCGTCTCCGCTCCGAACAACAACGCATCGCCGGTCCGATAGAGAATCTTCGTGTAGTGTTTTTCCGCATGGGAAGTCAAACAATGGATCGTGCCGTCGCGCTCGCGCATCCACTGCTGAAACTCGGCAAGCGCGGCGTGTTGATGAATCTCGACGTCGTTCCAATAGTCCAGTCCCGCGCGGCGGACGGCACTATCGTCGATGCGAAACCCCAAACGCCCGATCAGATGCAGCGGACAGCCGGTCGCCGCGCAAAGCCGAGCGATGTTCCCGGTGTTCGGCGGAATCTCCGGCTCCCAGAGCGCGACATGAAGCAGCATCGGCATCGGCTGTGTCCTTAGTGCTTTCCGAAAGCCCATCACGCGGCAGGGTTCCTCGTAAACGTTCGGGGGAAACCCCGTTCGCACGGAACCGGCATTTTGTTTCGCATGATCCACGCTTGTCATATCATACCGCGAGCGGCTGAATCTGTCCGAAACCAACGCGAAACGTAAGCGAGGGATTGGTGAAAACGGTCGCCTACGCTTCTCGTACGGTAATCGGCTGCGTCATCACTGACGCGCCCCTCAAAAGTCGATTTTCCGTCCGAGGCTGAAGCGTAAGCGAGGCATTCAGGCCGCCTCGCTTACGCTTCAGCCTCGGAAATACAGCGTCATCATTGACCGCGTGACGTATCGCTCTGGTGTCCCACATTAGTTCGAGGAACTGCCATGAATGCTCCTTGGCTCATCATCCTGGCTGCCGTTGTCGGGCAGGTCGAATCCCCGATCAAGGTCGCACAGACGGATACCTACATTCAGATCGAAACGAACGCACTTCAGGCCAGAATTAACAAAAAAGGCTACGTCAGCGGCACCGCGCAGAACTGCCTGCTCGACAAGAAAACAGGCGCCCGCGATCTCGGCTTCGGATTGCACATCATGGACTTCCTCCTCGGCCCCGGGTGGAAGGACGACGACTATGGCCGTGAGCCGAAGTACCACGGCAACCTGCCGAAACACTATGTCGAAGGCCCGCAGATATGCACACAGGCGAAACAACTGGAGCCGAAGATCATTCGCGGCGATGGTTTCGTTGCCGTCACGATGGAGTTTCGCTTCACCAAACCGGGCAAGGGCTTCAAGGCCGGCTCGCTGTGGCGGCAGACGCTCGTCTTCCTGCCCGATACGCGGTATTACTTCAGCAGCGAATCGATCACCAGCGCCAACGATGTCGAGAACCTGCTCTACCGCATCGACATGCCGGGCCACGTCAAGCATAAGAACGGCGATACCTTCGAGCAGATTTACTTGAGCTACAAGGGCAACATCCCGGCCAAGGAGTTTGCGACCGATTTCCCGCCCGATGCCAAGTTTCTCTACCAACGCAACGACGCCAAGCTGCCCGAACGCATGATCCGCGCGTATCAGCTGAAGCGCGACGGCAAGGTCGGCCCGTGGGTCGCGGGCATGACGCTCGATCCGACGGTGACCGTCGAAGCGTGGTGCCATCAGCGCGGGTACGTCTGCTTCATCCAGGAACTGCATGGCCGCAAGGTCAAGGCCGGCGAGACGTTCGGGGCGGCGTACATCGTCGGGTACTTTGACGATATCGCCTCGATGCAGGCGACCTATGATCGGTATAAAGGTCCACGTGCGATTGAGATTAAAGATGGCAAGTGGAAACTACGATGACGATTATTCCAATTTTCGCGATTTCGCTTGTGCGCGACTGATTCGCGTTCTATGGTTTAGGTGAGGCGTTACCGACCTTCGCGTTCCGCGCGGTTTTTCCGCGCGTAGCGAACGTCAGTCGATTGCTTCTAAACCGGAACACCCCCGCCCACCTGCGGGTTCGCGATGATGGCATCCATAGCAATTACCTCCTGCGGTTCCTTGGCCGATGTGTTGCGCAAGCACTGTTTGCTCACGCCGGCCCAGCTTGCCGAGTTGCCTCATCTCGTGTTGGGGCGTTGTGGCGAGGCCCGCGGCCTGGCAAGAGCGCTCATCCAGAGAAGCTGGCTTACGGTATATCAGGTAAATCAGCTCTTGGCGGGCAACGGCGACGAACTCGTCATTGGACCATATCACGTTATCGACCGCCTCGGACAGGGCGGACTCAGCCAGGTGTTTCACGCCAAGCATGCCGAAGCAGGCAATGAAGTCGCCGTAAAAATGATCCGCCCCGAAGTCTTCGCCTGCGCCGAAGGCCGACAGCAGTTCCTTCAAGAAATCGAGGCGATGGCCAGACTCGATCACGCCAATATTGTTCAGTTCTGCGACGCCGATCAGTGGAAAGACACCTATTACTTCGCCATGGAATACGTCGAAGGTACGGACCTCGGCAAGCTCGTGCGTCTCTCCGGGGCGCTGGCCGTGCATGAAGCGTGCGATTTCATCCGTCAGTCAGCGACCGGCTTGCAGCACTCCTATGAACGCAACCTCGTCCACCGCGACATCAAGCCGGTGAACCTGTTCCTGACGCATATCCCGATCGCCAATGCTGCCAAGAAACAAGCGGCTCTGTTAGCCGCCGTTCGTGAACAAGACGAGCGCAGCGTGCATCCCAAATCGACGATGCAGATGAAGCCGATGATCAAGATTCTCGACTGGGGTCTTGCTACCTTGCGCAACCCCAAAGGCGCCACGGCGGAGTTGGCGCTCGAGAATATTTCGAAGAGCATCGTTGGCACAGCGGACTACCTTTCGCCTGAGCAGGCGCGCAACGCCAACACGGTCGATATTCGCGGCGACATCTACAGTCTCGGTTGCTCGTTATATTGTCTGTTGACAGGCCAGGCGCCGTTTCCCGACGGCGCCTTGATGCAGAAGCTCATTCAGCACCAGCAAGCGGAGCCGAAACCGATCGACGAGTTTCGCGGCGATGTGCCGGCGGGCGTGACGGCGATTGTCAAACGGATGATGGCGAAACGTCCCGAGGATCGCTTCCAGACGCCGGCTTCGGTGGCGTTGGCGCTGTTACCGTTCGCACGCCGAACGACGCTGGCTGTAAGCTGCACGGTACCGCTTCTCAAAGTCGCCGTGGGCTTGCCAACCCGTGACGACACGCCGATGCCGCCGACCATCGGAGGACGCCCGGGCCAAGGTTTCGACCGTGCCGGCCGACCGCGCTCAGGCCTCGACGACACCGCCAGGCCCCAGCGCCGTTCCACCAGCGATTGAGGCCGCGAATTATCGACGCCCATCACTTCACCACCGGCCTTCGGCGATGCCAATCGGTTGCAAGCTGATATTCACGAGCGATGCTAAGCAGCGTCGCCTCGCTCCATATTCTTCCAGTGAATTGAATTCCGGTGGGAAGACCGTTCGGGCCGAATCCGTTGGGGATCGCCAGCGCGGGTTGGCCGGCGATGTTGCCAGCGGGGATAATCGGCGGGCCGCCGCGAAAGTTTGGGTAGGCTTCGCTGAAGTTGCCGTCGATCGGGTAGGCGACGGTCGTCCGCGCCGGCGCGATCAAGGCGTCGTACTTGGCATAGACATCATCGAGTGCCTTCTTCATGCGAGTGCGGACTCGCATCGCCTGCAGATAATCGACGGCAAGCGTCATCGAGGCCGCCACGCTGCTCGTCTTCATTTGGGCGGTGCGAATTTCGTTGATCCGACCCGATTCGATCAAGTCGCGGAACGAATTGGCGCCTTCGGCATTGATGATGGTCATCACGACCGGCCCGAACGGCATATCGGGAAACGGCACATCCTCCGTAACGTCGCAGAAGCGACCAAGAACTTTTACGGATTCAAGAAAGTTGGTCCGTACTGCTGATTGGATGCCCGTTGTGCATCCGCGAATGACACCGACGCGGTACTTGCGTTTCGGATCGCGTGCAGCTCCCGGCCAAGTGAACGGGCGACTGACCGTCGATAGGTCCTTCGCATCGCGCCCGGCGATGACGCCCAGCACGATGCC
Organism: Gemmataceae bacterium; assembly: GCA_009697105.1. Classification (GTDB taxonomy): domain Bacteria; phylum Planctomycetota; class Planctomycetia; order Gemmatales; family Gemmataceae; genus SIAQ01. The sequence goes on from SIAQ01000133.1 coordinate 4,670, forward strand.
ACAACAGTCGGCGGATCGGCACATCGGGCCAAGCTTGTCGAGTGTCCACGAAAGGGCCATCGCGCCATGCCGACTGACGCGGCCATAGGTCGGACGAAGACCCGCGACGCCACAATGTGCCGCCGGCGTGATAATCGAGCCCGAGGTCTCCGAGCCGATCGCGAACGGCACGAGGCCCGCGGCGACGGCCGCCCCGGATCCCGATGACGACCCGCCCGACCAGTAGTCAAGATTCCACGGCGTTTTGCACGGGCCGGTAAACGACGCATCGGCGTTGTTGTAACCGAACGAGCCGGCCAACTCGACCATCGCCAGTTTGGCGACGAGCACCGCGCCGGCGGCGCGCAATCGACGAATCACTGTCGCATCGTAATCGAAGACTTGTTTGCGCAACGGCTCGGCGCCCCAGGTCGTCGGCACGCCGGCGGTGGCGAGCAGATCCTTGGCGCCATAAGGGATGCCATGCAGCAGCCCGCGATAATTGCCCGCGTGAATCTCTTCGTCCGCCGCCCGTGCCTCCTTCAACGCCGATTCACGCATCAGCGTCACGACGGCGTTGAGGCGTGGCCCGATCTTTTGCAGTCGATCCAGACACGCCTCGGTCAGCGCCGCGGACGACAACCGCCGCGTGCGCAGTCGCTCGGCAAGGTCGCGAATCGGAGCGAAGTGGATGTCGTCGCTGATGGTTTGCTGAGCCATGATGTCTCCGTGCGTTGCCTGGATGGTTCACGTTTAGCGCTCGCGGGATGCCGTAATTGCACAATACCCAGCGAACGCTAATCGTAAACAATATCCCGCGAACGCCAAACGTAAACCATCGAATCCTGGCGGCCTCTAATCAATTTTTAACGCAAATTGTGTTGCAATAAAGCGAGTGGATGCGCAGAATGCCTTCTAGCGATCGGCGTAACGATCATTTCACACAACCGTTGGTGATGTCACAGGAGTTTTTGTCATGCGTAAGTTTGGTATGTTCCTCGTTTGCGGTGCGATCCTTTTCGGCAGCGTTGCATGGGTCGAAGGTCAAGGCGGCGCCCAGCCCAAGGGCGGCTTCGGCGGCGGTACGGCTCGGCAGAACGCCCTCACGCTTCTCAACAACGAGCAGATCAAGAAAGAACTCAACATCACCGAAGAGCAATTGGACAAGCTCCCGGCCGAGGTCCTCAACGCCATCGCCAAAGTGCTCACCGATAAACAGTTCAAACGCCTGAAACAGATCGAGATCCAGCAACGCGGTACCGGTGCTTTCAAAGACGAGAAGGTCCAGAAGGCCCTCGGCATCTCCTCTGAACAAGCCAAGAGCATTAGCAGCATCCTCGAAGACAGCACCAAAGAAACAACGGAGCTCTTCAAAGGCGGCAAGGGCGGTTTCGGCAAAGGCGGTCTCGCCGGCTATACCGAAAAGCTCGAGAAAATTAGCACCGAGGCCAAAGAAAAAATCTACGGCGTCCTCTCCAAAGAACAACGCAAAACCTGGCGCGACATGATCGGCGAAGAATTCAAAATGGAACGAATCCAGTTCGGCGGCTTCGGCAAGAAGGGCACTGATCCCAAGAAGGCCGAACCCAAGAAAGATATCTGAGCATCACTGTTTAGCCGCTCGCCTTTGGCGAGCGCGGGGGCGGAAAATCCAGCGCCGCGCCCGTGCTTGCCAAAGGCGAGCGGCTAAACATTATCACTTCTTCTTTGGCTTCAAATCGTCGATCTTCGTCTTCGCGAATTCCGCCCATCGATTCTCAATCGCTGCAACGTTCGGTTGGCCTGCGTGAACGTAGAAACCATAGCGCAGGCGTAGCGATTTTCCCGCGCCAAGCCGCAGTGCATCGTGGAACGTCAGCGACGAACCCATCCAGCCGTCGTTGCGCACGTGGTAAACGGATGGATGATTGACGTTGCCCGGATGATCCATCAGCGTAATGCCTTCGACGGCTTTGGGCGTGATCGCGCCGGAGTAGTCGACCCACTTTGCCGGTTTCCAGAACACCTCTTTTTCGTTGACTTGGCCCGCCGAGTTGCGGATAGTCCCGCCGCCGTCGTGCGCGCCGATTGTCTTGGCCATGCGAACCGCAACCAGGCCGAACGGAGTTTTGCCGAAGGTCACGTCGAGCTTGGCTTCCAATTCGAGATCGAGGATCATGAACCATTCGCCCTTGTCGAGCAGCACGATGTCGATCCGTCGGCGTTCGAGCAGCAGCGTTTTCTTGCTGGCGTCATCGATCCAGGCGTTGACGGCAGTGACGAAGGCTTCGGTGTTGCCTTCAGTCATTTTTTCGATGTGCTGATGGATGATCTGCCCGGTGTTCTTGCCGCGGTCGGTCCAGAACGATGTGCCGTTGACGTCGTTATGTGATACCCAGATCGAGTTGTGATGGCTATGCCCGACCGGATCGTGCGGATGGCCCATGCGTGTCAGCGAGCGCCCAGCCGGCCCGATCACCGGATACACGAAAGGCCGCTTGAGCGCTGATCCAAAGTGGTAGCGCGTGATCTCCTGGCCGTCACGCTCGAAGGAAATTTGCTCGTAAGGCAACGGCACGGTTTGCAAGATCGGCACGGGCTTCGGCTGAGCGCGAACCTCCCATGCCGCAAGGAGTGCGATCGCGACGGCAGCGAGAACGTGATAATAACGCGGCATGGGGAAGCTCCAAAGGGATGTAAACCGTGGGCCATGGTTTATCCTATTGGGGGCAAACATCTCGGTGACGACCGCGGAATCGGCTTTCTTGGTCTTGCTTTTTTTCGGGCGATGTTTTATCTTCTCCAACGCTGCGCGAGGTGACGCCACCGCCAGGATGGTCGGTAGGCCTGGAAGCGATGTGCTTCCGACTTCGCCGGCAGATGTCAGAGCCGAAAGCGTAAGCGACGGTTAAAAACCCCCGTCGCTTACGCTTCCGGCTCTGAAAAACTGTCAACTTTACGCCGTGCTGAGCAAGGATGCTTGCATGAAACGGTTCGGCTTCTACTCGCTATTCATCGTCGTCACCTGCGCGCTCGCCGTCGCGGCTGGGAATCCAGCCGAGGACAACGAGGCAAGATTCCAAAAAACCCTCGCTGTACAGAATGCGATGGTCCAGGCCCGAACGCTGCTGAGCGACATGCTGCCGCAGAAGGCGGTCGACGTGCTCGAGCAAAACTTGCCGAACGTGAACAGCAATAGCGCGTACCTCGTGCTGCTGCGCGACGCGTATCGCTCGAACATTCGCGATCATCTGCTGGCCGGCCGACCGGAGTTGGCGAAACGGTACCTGGATCGCCTGTGCATTTTGGAGCCGATGGCGGCGAAGGACGCGACGCTTCAGCCGAGTGGCGAAACGCCGCCGCGAAACTTTGAGCGTGAGCCGGCGAAACAAACGAAATCGGTGTTCCCCAAGTTTGGGCTGCCGATACTGACGAATCCGTTTGCAAAGAAGAACCCGGCCAAGGAACCAAGTGAAGCACCGTCGCCGTCCGTGGTTCGTGCCGTGCCCGATACGGACGATCCGTTCGATAAGAAGCATCAGCGTGCGATGCCGACCGACCCAACGCAGGTAGCGGTCGTGCGTGATTTGCTGACGCGTGGCGAGACCGAATTTCAGCGTGCGCGGTATTCCGAGGCTCGCTATTATTTCGAGCAAGCTTACGAGAAAGATCGTACCAGCTTGGATGCGTGCCGTGAACAATGGGCGTATTGCATCATCAAGGGCGTAGCCGATTCGATGGACAAGCCTGGCGTGCTGCCGGCGAAATTGCCGCAGTTGCGCCAACAGGTCGAAAGTGCGATCGGCATGGCGCCGGCGAAGGTGTCGGGGCTAGGCAAGGACGTGCTTCAGCAACTCGAACGCCGGGTCGGGCCGTCGGGTGAACGTCCGCCGATCGTGTCGGCGAACTTGACGAAAGTCAGCCATCTCGGCCAGAACGCAACAGGTTGGCAGGTCGCGCAATCGCAGCACTTCCGTATTTTTCACAAGCAAGACGCCGAGTACGCCGAGCGCATAGCCCAGATCGCTGAGGCGACACGAGCGAATATGTTTCGCAAATGGTTTGACGTCGAAGGCGAAGCCTGGACGCCGATTTGCGAGATGATTTTGCATCCGAACGTCGGCTCGTACACGCACATGACGCCCGCGCCGACCAACTCACCTGGGCATTCGCGCATTGAGAGCGACGCTTCGGGCCGAGTGCTGAATCGCTGGGTTCACCTGCGGCTCGACATCACGAACATGGCGGAAACCGTGTTGCCTCACGAAACGACGCATGTCGTGCTAGCGGGCATGTTCGACAACTTCGCCGTGCCGCGCTGGGCCGACGAGGGCATCGCCGTATTATCGGAGCCGAGCGAGAAAATCGATCAGCATCGCCAAAACCTGGTCAAAGCGTACAAGGAAAGCCAACAGTTCGGCCTGAAGGAATTGATGGAACTCAAGGACTATCCGCAGCCGCGTCGCATTGGCGCGTTCTACGCGCAGAGCGTGGTGCTTGTGGAATATCTTACCGCCAAGCGCGACGGCAAAGCGTTCACCGACTTCATGCGCGACGGGCTCCGCCACGGCTACGCCAATTCCTTAGAAAAACACTACGGCCTGACCTTTCAACAACTCGAACAATCCTGGCAACGCGATGTGCTCGCCAACTCCGGCGTCGTCGCGGCGCGGCAGTAACCCGTTTACAAACTATTCTGTAGTTGGCGAGGGACGCGCCATTGGCTAAACCATTCTTACGCCGCTCGTTGCCATCCCAAGGAGTCCCCGCCATGCTAGGTCGTACCTGCCTCTGCCTCACTGTTATCGCGATCCCGTTCGCGTTTGTCGCCGCCAAGGATGACTATAAGCTCGGCCCCGATTCGCAACGGCAGGCCGGCGTGCCCGTCGGCAAAGTTACGCAGCAGCCATCATGGAAGAGCGACATCTTTCCCGGAACCCTACGCGATTGGTGGATCTATGTACCCTCGCAGTACGATTCGAAAACGCCCGCGAACGTAATGATCTTCCAGGACGGCGGCGGCTACGTCAGCGACAAAGGCAGCTTCCGCACGCCGATCGTGTTCGACAATCTCATCAACAAAAAAGAGATGCCCGTGACCATTGGCATCTTCCTCAACCCGGGCAACGTCCCCGGCAGTGGCCCAGGCAAGCGAGCACGCAGCAACCGCAGCTTCGAGTACGATCGGCTCGGCGATCAGTATGCTCGCTTCCTCGAAAAAGAAATCCTGCCCGCGGTCGGCAAGCAGTACAATCTGCGTCAGGATCCCGCAGGCCGAGCGGTCGCCGGCATCTCCTCCGGCGGGATTTGCGCTTTCACGGCAGCGTGGGAGCGGCCTGATCTCTTCGGCAAAGTGCTGTCGCATATCGGCAGCTTCACGAACATTCGCGGCGGCGATGTCTACCCAAGTCTGATCCGCAAAACCGAACGCAAAGCGATCCGCGTGTTTTTGCAAGATGGCACGAACGACTTGAACAACCTGCACGGCCATTGGCCTCTTGCCAACCAGCAAATGGCATCGGCGCTGAAGCTGATGAACTACGAGGTCCGCTTTGAAATGGGCGACGGCGGCCACAGCGGCAAACACGGCGGCGCCATCCTGCCCGATTCACTCCGCTGGCTAATGCGCGAGTGATCCCGTATTTCCGCTTGCGGCTTAGCGCTCACACAATCCAACGCGCGATTTGAGCGCTAAGCCGCAAGCGGCGCAACCAAGGAGATCGCCATGTCCAACCCGACCCGCCGCCGATTATTGCAAGTCGCCGCCGTCGGCGCTGCCTCCGCGCTGGGCACGACAGCCCACGCTGGCGAACCGCCCGCCAGCGCCGATCAATCGCTGGCCGCGATCGTTCGGCTACGCTTCAAGCATCTGACGGAAGAGCAGATCAAGACGGTGCAACGCAGCATTCAGAACAACCTCGGCGCCGCCGGTGTGCTGCGCAACATCGCGCTGACGCCGCTCGACGAGCCGGCGACGGTGTTCCTCGCGGACGTGGCCGAGTGATAACGTGATCACATGCAAAATCTGACGTATTTATCCAATGATTGGGATCACGCTATGGATCTATGCAAGGCTTCTACAGGAGTAGAACGCCGAGATGCATACAATCAAATCGTAACGGCGTATTCTGAACCGCATCGGTATTATCACAACCTTGGTCATATTGACGCAATGCTTATGGATTTGAGGGAGGTTCTATTCTTTGGACAACCCCAAGAAGAGTTCAATTCGATTCGCCTCGCAATCTGGTATCACGATGTGGTCTACGAACCCCATAGTTCCGAGAACGAAAGCCGAAGCGCCGAAGTGGCCGCGCGTTCGCTCGAATCATTGGGAGTCGATAACCTGCTCATTCGCCGAGTTTGCGAGTTGATTCTGATGACGAAGGATCACCTGGAACTGGGTCAAATGTTGGACACCCTGCTGTTTCTCGATCTGGATTTGTCTATCTTGGGTTCTGAGCCATCGCGATATCAAACCTACGCAGACGCGATCCGAAAGGAGTATGCCTGGGTTGATGACCGTGCTTACTGTGCGGGACGGCGAATTGTATTGCAAAGGTTCTTGGAACGCCCGTTCATTTTTCGCAGCGAGTGGTTCGAGCATCTTGAGCCCGCTGCTCATCGAAATATCAACAATGAGATCGTCGAGATCGACGCCAAGCTGAGGGCGCTCGCATGATCGACGACATTCAATCCCTGCTCGCTGACGATCGGCTTTACGACCTCGGTCAAGGCTCACCGAATATCGCCGCCAAAACCAGACTGCAAGCCGTTGCTTCGCAGGTCGAGGCCAAGGCCGAGAACCGTGATTTCGCGGCTGCGTGCATGGCCGGGCTTTGGCTGTTGCATGATTTTCATGATGCGTCGCATGCCATCAGTCAGGACCTGGATACCGTCGAGGGCAGCTACTGGCACGCAATCCTGCATCGCAGGGAGCCGGACTATTGGAACGCGAAATATTGGTTCCGCCGTGTGCCGGGTCATCCGACCTTTACTGAGTTGGCGAAGCAAGCGGAGGCGTTGACGCGCGAAGCGGGCACCCCGGCGGGCTGCGAATACCTGCTCAAGCAGAAGGCGTGGGATTCGCATCGGTTCGTCGATCTGTGCGAAACCGCCGCGCGCGGGCCGGATGCGCTTGCGATGTTGTGTCGCCGAATTCAGCAAGCGGAATGGCGACTGCTCTTTATGTACTGCCGAGAGCGGGCGTTTTGATTTTCTTCGTTAGCCGAACGCGCAAGCGACGGGGCGCTTTACCGTCGCTTGCGCGTCCGGCTAACGTCTTCCCTTCAATACCACGCAGCGTTCTGCTATAACAAACCCGTTGAAGGAACATGAGAAGCCGCGTCGTAGGAGAAACGGGTGTGCCGAAGAAAAACTCCATGCCGGTTAAAGATCGCGCCGTTAAAGCGGGCATTGCGACGGGCGAAGAGGTTTTGCCCGTAGAACGTTGTTTGCAAATCCATCGCATCATGGTTCTCGCTCGCGCTCTGGAAGAGCGTATGATCAAAATGAGCAAGTCGGGCGAAGGATTCTTCTGGATCGGCGGCCCCGGCGAGGAAGCGTTCAATACCTGTCTCGGCTTCCAAGTCAAAAAAGGCGAAGGCCCGAAGTTCGACTATCTCCACTTCCACTATCGCAATAGTGCGACGATGCTTGCCATGGGCATGGAGCCAATAGACGCGATTCGGCAAATGGCGATGGCCTGGACCGACTCGTTCTCGCGCGGGCGCAACTTCCCTAGCCATTTCTCGCGCAAAGCATGGAACGTCGTGCCGGTCAGTTCGGTTATCGAAGTGCAATTCGCGATGGCGCCCGGAACGGCGATTATGCAGAAGCGCCACGGCGACGGCGTGACGATCGTCGTCGGCGGCGACGCCGGTGCGGCCCAGGGCGACTTCACATCGTGCCTGCTCTGGAGTTCGCGGCCTGGCAACGAACTACCCGTTATCATCATTACCATGAACAACGGCTGGGGTATCTCCACGTCGCATTGTTCCCAGCATTCCTGCGAACACACCATCGAGCGTGGCAAGGCGTTCGGTATCCCCGGCGAAGTCGTCGATGGCAACGATCCCGTCGCCTGCTGGTACGCCGTCGAACGTGCCTTCCGTTACAGCCGATCGACTCGCAGGCCGTTCATGCTCGAAGCGATGGTGGCGCGTTTGAACGGGCATTCGTCATCGAGCGGTGCGCTGCGCTCCGATGAACCGGATTGCATCGCCATGTTTGAGGATCGCTTGCTCGCTGTGGATGTGTTGACGCAAAGCAAGATCGACCAGATTCACTCGCAAGCACATGCGGAATGCGATGACGCCGTGGCACAGGTAATGCGCGAACCACGACCTGGATTCGGAGATATAGATAAATTCACGTATTCCCCCAGCGAAGTGGATGCCGTGTATCCCGGCGATTACACCGGCCTACCCTAGCAGGAAAACGGAAAAAAGTTGTGCGAACTAAAAAGAACGTACAGAAGCCGCCCGAAGGCGAATCCGATAAGCAAGAATGAAAAGCGTTGTTGTGGGTTCCGCATGAGGCATGGCCCAAAATGAACGCTAATCGAGGACGCCGTTACTTTTTCCTTTGTCCTTTATCCTTTTTACTTTTTCCTTGCCTATGGCCACCATGGTTCAAGCTGTTCGCCTGGCTCTCCACTACGGCGAGACGCATCTCGGCGTGACCGATATCTTCGGCGAAGATGTCGGCCCGCCGCTCGGCGGGGTCTTCACGGCCACGCAGGGTCTCAGAACCGCCTGGAACTCGCCGCTCGACGAACGCGGCATCGTCGGGGCGGCCATGGGTATCGCCTATGCGGGCGGCCGGCCGGTCTGCGAAATTCAATTCTGCGATTACGGCTTCAATATCATCGATCTGCTCAAAGTTGCCGGCAACCAACGCTGGGCCGGCGCCGGCGAATTCGACCTGCCCATGGTCCTCATGACACCCAGCGGGTCCGGCATTCGCGGCAGCCTTTATCATTCACATAGCTTCGAATCCTGGGCCAGCCGACTCGCAGGCTGGAAGATCGTCATGCCATCGACACCGCTGGACGCCTATGGCTTGATGCTGTCCGCAATCATCGATCCGAATCCGGTCATGGTCCTCCTCCCCAAAGCGCTCCTGCGCGTCAAGGGCGACAACCTGATTCCAGGCGAGCCCGACGACGAAGGCGAACTCAAACGCAGAATTGATGCGCCCGTCGGTGATCGCGCCCACTGGCAGCCTAATTGGCCCGCGGTCGAAAAATATATCGTGCCGCTCGGCGTCGGCATGCTGGTGCGCGAAGGGACCGATGCGACCATTATCAGCTACGGCCGCACGCTTCCGCTCTGCGCTCAAGCAGCCGATCAGGTCCGCGAGTCGACCGGGTTTTCGTGCGACGTGATCGACCTGAGAAGCATCTTCCCGTACGACTGGAAAATGATTGCCGCCAGCGTGAAGAAAACGGGCCGTGTGTTGATCGTCAACGAGGATACCGAGGTGACAAACTTCGGCGAGCACATCCTTCGGCGAATCGTCGAGGAGCACTTCTACGATCTACTGGTCCGCCCGCGCGTGCTAATGGGTCGTCACGTGCCCGGCATCGGCCTGAACCCGGTGTATGAGCAGAACACTGTGCCGCAGTTGCCCGGCATCAAGGCGGCGCTAGAGGCGTTGGCGAAGGACGCCGTTTAGCCGCGAACCGCGTGGCATCCACGCAAGAGGGGCTCTCATGGACTTCAAACTCCCCGAACTTGGCGAAGGCGTTTACGAAGCGGAAGCGGTGCGCTGGCTGGTCAAGCCGGGCGATGCCGTCAAGCCCGGTCAGCCGCTGCTTGAGGTGCTGACCGACAAGGCGACCATGGAAGTGCCCTCGCCATTCGCCGGCGTCATCGACGCGCTTGCCATCGAAGCCGGGCAGAAGCTGGCCATAGGACAGGCGATTCTGTCCTACAACGGCGGCGCCGCCAAGACTGCCACCCCGGCGCCGGTCGTTGCCCCTCTGAAAGCGACGCGCGACAACGGCGAAACAACCACCGCCGTCAAAGCCGCGCCGTCGGTGCGATTGTTGGCCCGCCAACTCGGCGTTGATCTCGCATTCGTCACCGGTTCGGGGCCGCACGGCCGCGTGTTGATTGACGATCTCTCGCACTATGTCTCGCACGACAAACCGCCGACCGCGCCGACCGCTCAGATCCTCGACGTCGGTACACCCGGCACGCGCGTCAAGTTCGCCGGCCTACGCCGCAAAATCGCCGAGCATATGGTGCAATCGAAGCACACGATTCCGCACTACAGCTATGTCGATGAATGCGATGTGACCGACCTCGTCAAACTGCGTGAGGCGCTCAAGGAGCCGTTCGCGAAGAAAGGCACCAAGCTCACGTTCCTCGCATTCTTCGTCAAAGCCGTAGTACATGCGCTCAAGGAAGTGCCGATCGTCAATGCGACGCTCGACGAAGCCGCCGGCGTAATTGTACTGCACGACCGCTATCATATCGGCATCGCTGTCGCGGCGCCCGGCGGACTGATCGTCCCGGTCGTGCGCGATGCCGACAAAAAGAGCGTACTCGACATCGCTAACGAGATCGATCGCCTCAGCACCAACGCTCGCGCCGGCAAGCCGAAACTCGACGACCTCCGCGACGGCACGTTCACTCTCACCTCGATCGGCAACATCGGCGGACTGTTTGCGACCCCCATCATCCACACCCCGCAAGTCGCCATCCTTGGACTCGGCAAAATCGTTCCTCGGCCAGTCTTCGACGCAATTGGCCAGGTGATCCGCGCGGAGATCGTCTATCTGTCGTTCAGCTTCGATCACCGCGTCCTCGACGGCGCCCTTGGCGCGACCTTCGGCAACGCTGTCATCGCCCGCCTGAAGAACCCCGCGGCGTTACTCATCGATTGATCCCGCCAGCCCCACCATGAGCGCAGCGCTAGGATACTCCTTATGCCCCACAAAAAGGATGAACCGGCGTCCTAAGTAAAACGGACTCATCGCCGAAGCGCGGTCCAACGCGGATCTTTCAGTCGGCATCGACGTGTCGACAACCACGAAGCGGGCTCGCTCGGCTTATCCGTTTCAAGGAGTTATCCATGCGATTCTACAACCATCCTCACGCATTCTACGCCGGCATCGATCTGCACGCAAGAAGCATGTTCACCCACATCCTCGACCACGATGGCAAGACCGTCTTCGAAGGCGATTTGCCCTCGAAGCGAAACTGGGCCGCGCGGTGTATCACGTGTGGAGCAAGCAGCATGCCTTCGATCTGAAGCGGTTCTTCGCGTAAAAGTTATCTACGAATAATTCCGTAGGGTGTGTCAAGCGCCAGCGCCGACGCACCACGCACTTGCAACGACTACGAAATCTCACCGCAAATACGTTAATGTACTATACGAATAAATACGATACGATAAATATCTTATAAGTAAAACAATGTACAACACCAGTCGAACCAACCTCGGCCCGGCGCGGCGAGCTGTCTGCCGAACGGAGGCACAGGAGCGAACGCATGGCGCGGGAGTCAATATCTGGAACACCGATCCCGCACGACTCCCCTGCGGCGAAGGCTCGACCTCTTACGCTTGGATTGGCCCTCGCCCCCGTGCCGGTGACCGCAGGTTTTCTTTCACAGGGTCCACCCAAGGCTGCCCACGTGCAAACGCCGACTACGAACTGAGCCGATGCGCTGCGAGTGCCGATCACGAGTTCCGTCGAGGTCTCGATTCCTCGGGAACGCTCCCGGCAATCCACCGTTACCTTTCGGGGATCGAGCGCGCTGATTTGCTTGGCTTGCCCGTGGCACGGAGAGGCTTCTGGGACGCGACGTTTCCAAATTCCCCAGGAAGAAAAGAGGAGACAACGCCGTCGGCTCGTGGGAACACGAGTCGGCCTGAGCCCGTAGAGCTGTTTGGTGCCGTCTCAGTTATTTTACCTATGAAGGCCGACGAATGGACACCGTTGCTTGAACCATCCCGGTGCGGAAGTTCGGACGCATCCTGCCGAAAGAAAATGAATCGGCTGCATCGATTACGACATGTAAAATCAAATGCAAACGTCGCCGTGGAAGGAACGT
>SIAQ01000013.1 GCA_009697105.1 Gemmataceae bacterium
CTTGCTGACCAAGAGCCGGGCCAGACCAGAGATCTCCTGATCGACCGCCGACCGAATCTTGGCTTCAAGATTTTTCGCTTCCCGTTCCTGCTCCGCGCTGAGATGAAGCTTCGTCATAGGATTCTCCTTTCGAGCAATTTCCCGCCAACGCGAAAAAACGACGCCCCTGTACAAAGATTCTACCAACTTTCCAGCTGCTCACACTCGTTCGCAGGTACCACGATATAGACTTTGGTCCTATCCGGCAGATGCACATTCGCCGGCAAGTGAACCTGCCCGTTTTCGACGATCCCCCGGTACGTTGCGATATTCATCTGGATTCTCCTCTACTCGTTCCCGGCGATTTTGGCTCATCATTCAAGCAATCAGAGGCGAGCAAACGAAGGGCCTCGTTCACTCGCCTTAGCAAATGAATCAAAGTTAGTTCCCGCCCGTCGTCGCCGGCGTGCTCGGATCACGCCCATTGACCCACGGGCCGCCCAGGCGCTGGTATTCCGGCGGTTCCAGCGTGCTGCCTGTTGTGCCGCCGGTCCAGCCGACGATCTGGTTCGGTCGGCCTCTTTCATGACTGCGGCGTTCCAATCGCGTCGCCCAGCTGGCGTCGCCAACGACCGAGCGACGGCGTTCGCGATCCCAGAACAGCACCTGGCCTTGGCGATAACTCTGCACGCCCATGTTGACCGTCGTGAACGCAGCCGCACCGAGTTCCGGCGTGCAGAAGGTGTCGCGGTTGCGGGCACGGACGCAACTCAGGAAGTTCTCCCAGATCGGCGTGCCCGAATTCGCTTCGGACATACCCTCGCCATGCCACACGCCTTCGCGTCGCACCGGTTGGCCGGCTACCGGGCGGTTCGTCGCCGCTTGCGGTATCACTTCGTAGCCCCAATCGGTCGCAGCCACGCCGTTGCGCATGATCGCCTTTGAGCCGAACTTCACCGTACCCGTGCGGCCACGGATGACTTCGTCGATCGGGTGATCGTTAATCATCGTCGCGGTGATGAGCAGTTGACAGCCTTCTTCGTAGTCGCAGACGATGGTCGCGACATCGGGCACGTCACGGCCGTCGTATTCGAGGTAGATGCCGCCACCGCCGACGACGCGAGCCGGGTAGCGGACGCCCATCGCAGCGATGAGGCGAGTGACGCGATGCACGAACAGATCGGTGAACATGCCGCCGCCGAACGCCCAGTTGCAACGCCATTGGGCAAACAATGCGCGATCGAACGGCATCTGCGGCGCGAGCGGCACGCCTTCTTCAACGGAGAAGCGATGGCCGAGGAACATGTCCCAATCGATCGTCGTCGGGTTCATGTCTTGCGTGAGTGGATAGTAACGCCACTGCCCGACGAGCGAGTTGCGATAGTAGCTGGTCTGCGCCTGAGCGACATGCCCGATGCCGCCGCCGCGGATCATTTCATTCGCGCGGCGAAGACTCGGGTCGGCCATCCATTGCACGCCGACGGTCATGACGATGTTGTTCCGCCGAGCCGCATCGACGACGGCATGAGCCTCGTGGATCGTCTTGGTCATCGGCTTTTCGCAGTAGATATGTTTGTTCGCATTGGCGGCGTCAATGCACATCTTCGCATGCCAATGGTCCGGCGTGGCGATGCAGACGGCATCGACATCGCGTGCTTCCAGCAACCGGCGATAGTCCTTGGTGACGTGAGCGCGATCGTCAACGTTCAGCCCGCAGCGGCGAGCCGACGGGAACAGCCCACGGCCACTCGCCGTGCCATCGGGCCGACGGCCAAGCGTGGCGTTGCCGTCCCAAACATCGCAGACGGCGACAGGGCGAACCGAACGTGCGTTGGCCGCCTGCATGGCGAGGATGACATCGATGTGCTGCTGACAGCGTCCGCCGACGCCGAGGAAAGCGAGGCGAATCGCCTCGTTAGCACCCGGCGCCTGGGCGTAGGTCTTGGCGTCCAGCGTCATCGCGCTGACGGCGGCACTGGCCAAGGCCGTCGATTGAAGGAAAGTCCGACGTTTCATGAATCCATCTCCCGAAAGAATCGCGGCAGCCATTCGCCCCCGGCCAGCGAATTGGAGCACCGCAGAGTTTTGGAACGAAGTCGTTAAACTGTATTGTCGTCGAAATCGAGCCGAAGACCAAAGGAATTTGCGAAAAAAGAATGAACCGCAAGCCCAGGCGTGAGGTACTCCGAACCCCTGGGATGGCCATCCTATGATCCGCTTGGCCAACAGCCGGTGGCCAAGCGCTTCGGCCATTTTTCGGCCTTTTTTCGCAGTTTTTGGTGAGGGGCCACAAAAGCTGATTTCTCCGTTTAGCGCCCGCATTACGCCGTGCAATCGCGTGTGATTTTCCCCTACCGACTATGACAACCCATCCGCCCGCGCGTAACGATAGCAAAAACACGCCGCAAGCCCCAGGATGAGCGCAGCGATTCCTGGGGGTGACACCACGTCGCCTTCACCCCAGCCGCCGCGTCGTCGCCGCCACCGCCGCCACCGCCGCCCGCACTTCATCCTCGTTCAAATCGTCAAGCAAATCCAGCGGACTGCGCGTGCCCGCCACGCCTTTCTGCATGACATGCGTGTAGATCATGGTCGTCGCCACGTCCTGATGCCCAAGCAGTTGCTGCAACGTCCGGATGTCGTAACCCATTTCAAGGAGATGCGTCGCGAAACTGTGACGCAGCACGTGCGGGCTTGCCTTTTTGATGATGCCCGCTTTTCGCGCCGCCTGCCCGACGGCCCGCTACACCGCCCCCTCATGTACATGATGTCGGCCGCGGTTCCCCGTGCGCGGATCGATGGACAATTGCCGCGATGCAAACAAACACTGCCACCCCAGCTCGCGCCGCGCATTCTTGTACTTCCGCTCGATGGCGTCCGGCAGCTCGACCCAATCGATGCCGCGCCGCAAATCCGCCTCCAGCATTTCGCGCCGCCGTTTGATCTGCTCCGCCAATGCCTCACGCAATTTCCGCGGCAACATCACCACCCGATCCTTGTCCCCTTTGCCGCCGTGCACAAACACCTGATTCCGCTCAAGAGCAACATCCTTGGGCCGCAGTCGGCAGCACTCCATCAGCCGCAAGCCGGAGCCATACATCAGCTCCGCCATCATCCGAAACAACCCGTCCGCCCCTCGATCCCCTCCAATAATCCACGCACCTCCGCCCGCGACAACACCACGGGCAACCGCTCCGGCCTCCGCGCTTTCAAGTGATCCAGCCTCCCCAGCTGGCGTTCCAGTACCTGCTGATACAGAAACACCAGCGCACACAGTGCCTGCCGCTGCGTCGATACCGAAACGTTGCCTTCGACTGCCAGATGAGTCAAGAACCGCGTCACCTCCGCCGCTCCCATCGCCAGGGGATGACGCTTTTGATTGAAAAGGATATAGCGCTTCGTCCAGTCCACATAGCAATCTTCCGTGCGCCGGGAGTAATGGCGCGCTCGCAGTATCTCACGCATCTGGTCCAACAGCTTGGGCGCCTCCTCTTCTCTCCCCTCTCCTCCTGGGAGAGGGGCCTGGGGTGAGGGCGCCTCCTTCAACGGCTTCTCCAGCACCACCGCGTAGAGAAATTGCAGCGCCCGCTCTGCTTCCGTCCGCTGAAACGAGGTCGCTCCGCCATCCTCGGCAAGGCATTCGAGATACGCTTGAACTTCCGACAACCCCATGCCGATTGGATGTTGCTTGTGATGAAAGTGGATAAATCGCCGCACCCAATCAACGTAGTCATGGACCAACGTCGGTAGATATTTCTTCTGATGCAGAGCGTCCGCCAATCGGTCGAGCAACTTCGGCTCTTTCGCTGCTGCGGTCGTTGTTGCCAGGGAATATCTCGAAACGTTCACGGGAAGCTCTAATTTAGGCGTATAGTGTATAACTGTACACTTTCTGGAGTTCTTTGGCAATAACATTTATTGATAATAGTTGACGCCACCGACAAAAGTCGCTTTACGAGCCGGAAGCGTAAGCGACGGACTGGAGAAATCCGTCGCTTACGCTTCCGGCTCGTACTTTTGTCGGCGGCGTCATAGTTGAAAAAAAGAAACCGGCGCGTAAAATCCACAATGAACTCAGCTAGCCCTGTTCGGGGCGTGTTAGATCAACCGGCAGCCGTGTTAGATCAACTGGCAACCTTGTTAGATCAATCAGCGCGGGGTGTTAGGGACTCGGAAAAAAATAATTATCCCAGCGCCAACTTGGGTCCATCTGCTGGTGCGGTTGGCGTATTACCCGCCGTACCACAGCAAGTATAACGCGATCGAACACTGCTGGGGCATCCTGGAGCAACACTGGGACGGCGAGTTGTTGGAGGATACCGAAACGGTCCTTGGCTTCGCCCGCACCATGACGTGGAATGGTCGGAATCCTGTGGTCGAACTGATGCACGGAATCTACCCGACGGGCGTACGACTCACGCCAAAAGAGATGAACACTGTCAAGGACCACGTGACACGCGATAACGAATTGGGCAAGTGGTTCCTTGAAATCGGCCCGGTTGGATATGTACTCATAATCCAAACCGGGCCACAGACATGCCGCAATAATTTGGGAATAAGCGCTGCGCCCCGGCACTAGAGCGGTCGTCTCTGCCGAAAGAACCAGTCGCTTCAGCGGATCGGGCAATCTTGGTATAGGTAATGCTTCTGATAATGGCCCAAGCTCCCGGCTCTCCAGCCCGACCGCTGAGCTTGGTTCGTTCGGCACAACAAGGAGGTGGTCCATGTTCGTAGGTCTTCTTTGCGTCGTGCTTGCGTTTTCCGATGCGGCCAATCGTCCGCCCGAGGAATCGCTGACCATCACTATTGAGTTCTTTGATTGGAAGGCAAAGAAGGACCTATCAGATTTGCCATTGTCGCAGATAGCGCCGAAGGCCAAACCGTCCGTCTCTGTAGAGTTTGACGTTATACCGGGCAGGCCTTTTTCTGGAAAGGTTTTGGCAGGGTCAAAGGAACTTTCTTTTTCCGGCGTCATCAGTGCGCCTGTCAAAGGGGAAACCAAGACGACCCTCAATGCTTCGTTGCAAACTTCCAAAGCCAAAAGCGGAGTGATGACGACCATAAGCTTGCCCTTAGCAAAGCAAGTCGTGTTGGGTGGACAATCGAGTCGCGTGACTCGACCTACCGGAGTCTATTGCACTGGCACAGCGTTCCGTGTTACAGTGGTAACGAAGAATCCTTGACGCAGTGAGCTTGGGGCCGCCGTGGCCGAACCAGGCGTTGCACTCCGACCGGGGCCGCATTCTTGTTTCGCGCGACCCCGCGCCGTTGCAGCGGCCCCGGCGGGTGAACTTTGGCGTTCGGCGGCAGGCAATTGGAGACGAGCCATGACTTCACTGCTGATACTAGCGTTTCTGGGAGCTTCGTGGGAACCGCCACCACCCAAGGTGGCACAAGCGCTCGAAGTCGCTCCGAGTTTCTGTGTCTACACGCACGGGTATGTCGCGGGACTCTTGGCCATCCGCGACGCCCGTCGTCCTGGAACGGCATTGTTCCGCTGACTTCCCACCACGGGATACCGGGGCCGTGAGCCCTGGCAAAGAGGCTGGTTCGATGGCATCGAGACCGGGTTGGTGCTCTGGCCCTGAAGTTGGCCGACACCGCCGCTCGCACCTTTCGCAAGCGCTGACCGGGGGAGAAGGGAAACGGGGACATTCAGGATATCCGCGCCGAACCAGACGCTCAACTTGACCGAAGCCGCATTCTTGTTTCGCGCGGCGTGAAGTCCTTGCAGCGGCCCCGGCAAGTTAGCTTGATCGTTCGGCGGTGGGAGGCGATACATGAAAGCACTTTCACTTGTTGCACTGGGCGTCGCCGTATGTAGCGCCGCCGCGACAGCGTGGTTGCTTTTGGATGCAGCGGAAGACCGCAAGCAGGTCGCGCGTCTCACTCAGGAAATCGACACCCTCAAATTGGAATTGGGAAAGCCACGGTTTGGTCCGAATGCCGGCACTGCGCCGAATCCGGTGGACGAGTCGCTCGTCGTCGTCCCGAAAGGATTCGACGAAAAACTCTTTCAGATCCTTCGGTGCCCGGAAAGCCTTACACTCGTTCGCCTGGCAACGCGAAAGGAATTGGACTCCGTGAACGAACGGATCAAGGCGGGCCAACTCAAGACCTGGGCAGGAAAAGTCGTCTCAAAATCTGTGAATGCGATGCTGGTTCGGCAGGACCACAAAATCGGCTATCGTTTTGAAGGCGCGGCGCCGGTGATGATAATTGAAGAAGCACTGGTACTGGACGAAACCGTGGGTAAACCGGACCCTGAAAAGTATCGCAAAAATATCCCGATTTCGACGAGCAGACCAGGATAGCCGCCGAACCGTTCTATGCCCCTTAAAGGTTGAGCTACGTACCTTCTAATTCGACATTTGCATTTCGTTTTTGCACGTCGTAATCGTTGCAACCGATTCATTTTCTTACAGCAGGACGCTCCGAACTTCCGCACCGGGATGGTTCAAGCAACGGCGTCCATTCGTCAGTTATTTCACCTATAGGTAAAAGAACCGAGACGGCACCAAACAGCTCTACGGGATCAGGCCGACTCGTGTTCCCACGAGCCGACGGCGTTGTCTCCTCTTTCCTTCCTGGGGAATTTGGAAACGTCGCGTCCCAGAAACCTCTCCGTGCCACATGCAGGCCAAGCAAATCGGCAAGCTCGATCCTCGAAAGGTGACGCGCGGTTGCCGGGAGCGTTCCCGAGGAATCGAGACCTCGACGGAACTCGTGATCGGCAGTCGCAGCGCATCGGCTCAGTTCGTAGTCGGCGTTTGCACGTGGGCAGCCTCGGGCGGACCCTGTGAAAGAAAACCTGCGGTCACCGACACGGCGGCTAATCCAAGCGTAAGAGGTCGAGCCTTCGCCGCAGGGGAGTCGTAAGGGATCGAGGTCCCAGATATTGACTCCCGCGCCATGCGTTCGCTCCTGTGCCTCAGTTAGGCAGACAGCTCGCCGCGCCGGGCCGAGGTTGGTTCAACTGGTGTTGTACATTGTTTTACTTATAAGATATTTATCGTATCGTATTTATTCGTATAGGACATTAACGTATTTGCGGTGAGATTTCGTAGTCGTTGCAAGTGCGTGGTGCGTCGGCGCTGGCGCTTGACACACCCTACGGAATTATTCGTAGATAATTTTTACGCGAAGAACCGCTTCGGATCGAAGGCATGCTGCTTGCTCCACACGTGATACACCGCGCGGCCCAGTTTCGCTTCGAGGGCAAATCGCCTTCGAAGACGGTAGCGCCTTGCGAATCGAGAATGTGAGTGAACATGCTTCTTGCGTGCAGATCGACGCCACAGTAGAATGCGTGGGGGTGGTTGTAGAAGCGCATGGATAACTCCTTGAAAAGGATGAGCCGAGCGAGCCCGCTTCGTGGTTGCCGGCGCATAGACACTGCGCTGAAAGATCCACGTTGGACCGCGCTTCGGCGATGAGTCCGTTTTACTTAGGACGCCGGCTCATCCATTTTGTGGGGCATAAGAAGTATCCAACGGATGAAGCAGACGCCGTCCTTTTTATCGGCTTCCCAAGTGTCAAGCCCAGCAGGCCGTCGCTGCCGAGCTTGGTCATTCGGCACATCGAAGGGGGGTCAAACAACCATGCATATCCACTACTTCGAGATCGTGACCAAGGAGGTTGACGCGGTGTGCGCTGCGTATGCCACAGCGAACGGGGTGCAGTTCGGCGAACCGGACCCTGGGCTCGGCAACGCGCGAACGGCCCCAATGGCAGGCGGTGGACTGTTGGGGGTGCGGGCGCCTTTGCGCGAGACGGAGGAGCCGGTGGTGCGGCCCTACTGGTTAGTGGATGACATCGAAGCG
Source organism: Gemmataceae bacterium (assembly GCA_009697105.1). Taxonomy (GTDB): domain Bacteria; phylum Planctomycetota; class Planctomycetia; order Gemmatales; family Gemmataceae; genus SIAQ01. The sequence continues at coordinate 7,803 of SIAQ01000013.1, forward strand.
GCGGTCGCAGCGGCAGTGAAGGCCGGCGGTGTGGTCGCCCTTCCACCGATGAAGATCCCCGGACATGGTACCTTCGCCATTTACATCCAGGGCGGCATCGACCATGGCTTTTGGCAAAAGTAGCTGCGTGCGGGGTTGTGAAACGGCACGCCGAACCGTTATCTGGCCCCGGATCGTCGAATCCGTCGTCCACTGCGCTGGCATGGGTTGGAGAGTTGGGCGATGGATTATGTTGACGTTGTTTAGCCGTGACGCGCAGCGGAGCGCGGACTTGCGCCGTTGTGTGGCGCTCGGCCCGCGCTTCGCTGCGCGTTGTCGTCATTGCTTTCCTCGCTGCGTCAGCAGGTACGCCAGCAGGTGGTTGAAGTCCTCGGCACCGATCGTCTCGGCGATGTTCGCGGGCATCGGCGAGAGCGGGCTGATGCTGCGTTCGTCGATCGTGGCTTTGTCGATGCGGACGTCCTTGCCTTGATTGTCGGCGAGGATGACGATGTTGCCTTCTTCACGCAGGAACAGGCCATTGATCGTTTGGCCGGCCTTGGTGACGATCTGCGTGGTGCGGAAGGCCTGATCGACGTTGCGGTTCGGGTCGAGCATATCTTCGAGCAGGCGTTCGAGACCGCGGATGCCGATGCCGTCGAGTTGCGGGCCGATCTTGGCGCCCTGGGCTGCGATCTGATGGCAGTTCGCGCAGGTCTTTTGGAAAATCTTTTGGCCAAGTTCGGCATCCGCCTTGAAGCTGGCGAAAGCGTCGCGCTTCTTGGCGATGAGTTCGGTCGCCTTCTGATCGGCAGGCGGCAGGCCCTGTGTCAGCTTCTTGAGGCGGTCATTCACGTTGGCGATCTTCGTGCTGGTCAAACGCAATTCGATCGCGCGGTCTTGCAACAAGCGAGGCGATGCCTTGCCGGCTTCGATGGCCTTGAGCAACTGATCGCCGCCGGATGCGTTGCCGCTCATGCCGAGGGCGATGGTCGTTTGCAATCGTGCCGGTGCGTTCTGCAAAGCCTTGACGAGAGCCGACTGTGCAGCGGGATGATTCGTGCCAACGAGAGCATTGGCGACCTGTTCGCGGATGGCGATCGATTCCTTCTCGTTGAGCAAGATGTTACTCAGCGTCGGGATCGACTTGTCGACATTGACGCTGACGAGCGTGGTGATGCACGTTTTTCGCAATGGCTCCGGCGTCGCGGCATTGCTGACAAGCGCGAGCAGTTGGGGCGTGCGGTCGAGCTTCAGCGTGCCCGCCAACTCGACGCCGATCAGCGTGTCGTTGGCATCGGCGGAATCGAGCATGCCGGTGACGAGTTGCTCGATGGCTGTGCGATCCGCTTTCGCGAGGGCGGCGCCACGTTCCTGGCTGGCTTGCAGGATCGTCTTGAGCATCGTGCCCTGAGCGAGCTTGTTCTTCGGGAATTGCTTGACCGTAAACTGAATCGCCCACGGCACCGAACCTTCGCTTCCATAGCGCACGACATGATGCACGAACTCGCGCGTTTGCTCCACGCCATCGGCAAATTGCGGGAGGTAGGTTTTCAAGTAATCGGCGGCTGCGTCGGTCTTCATCGAGCGACATACATCGGCAATCACGCGATGTTCCTTCGCGCTCCATTTCTCTGCTGAAGCATTGCGCACCACATCTTTCGCGAGAAGCTGCGCGCGGATCGATAGGAGAGCCGCATGGATGAGATGATTGTCCGCTGCGGGCACGTTTAAGCGAAGAGTGACGACCGCCGACAGATGTTCCGCCGCCGGGTGTGTCGCCAGCGCCTCGACGGCGACTCGCTGCACGAAGGCGTCCTTGTCCTGGAGGCCAAGCTTGGCCATGGCGGTGTACTTGGGCGACCAGGATTTCTTCTCGGTGAGGATGCGTTGCACATGGACGCGGACTTCCTTCTCCTTCGCCGAGGTTGCGCTGGCTAACGTGCTGTCGTCGAGTTTGCCGAGGCGTTCGAGAACCCACAGGGCGTGCGACTTGCGTGAGCCATCGCCGGCGTCGGCGATATCCTTGACGATCGGTTGCAGCGCCGCCACGGCTTCGGCGCCGCTGCGTTCGACGAGCTGGTCGGCGGCGAGCAGACGCACCGTGAGATTCGCATTCGATAGCGCGTAGACGAGCGCTTTGACGTCGGCCTTGGCGAGGTTCGTGACGGGCCGCGGGCCGTCCGTGCCATCCTTGCCGCGATAGACGATACGCCAGATTCGGCCTTTGTCGCGATCTCGGCCGGGGTGCTTCAGATCGATCTCGTAATGCCCGATGATGCGATTGTAAAAGTCGGCGATATACAGGCAGCCATCGGGCCCGAGTTTGATGTCCACGGGGCGGAACCACGGGTCTTGGCTGGTGATGAAGTTCTCCATCACCGCGGCTGGGCTGGTGCCGGTCCAGTCCAGGCGATAGGCGTTCATGCGGTTGAGCACGACATCGCCGAGGAAGAGCTTGCCGCGATATTCTTTCGGAAACTGGTCGGCGGCATAGTAGGTGACGCCACAGAGCGCGGTCGAGTGGTCTTTGAACGTGTTCATATGCGGAGCGAAGCCGAGGCCGTCGTGCTTGTTGCCGAAATGTTCGTAGAGGGCGCCGCGCAACAACATCGTCAGCGGTCGGCTGTGGCAATCGCCCGAAAACAGATTGCCAAAGGGATCGAAGGACAGTCCGAAGGGATTGACCTGGCCATGGGTAAAATGCTCGATGCGCGAGCCGTCGGCCTTGATGCGATAGGTGTTACCCGAGGCCATGGCGATCGCTGTCGAGCCGTCCTTGCTCGTGACTTTAGAGACGTTGCGAAAGCCGTGGCAGGCGTAGATCCAGCCGTCGAAGCCGATTTGAAACTCACCCGTCATGCCATGCGTGTCGTCATGGCCAAAGCCGGAGTAGATGATAGATCGTACATCGGCTTTACCTAGTCCCTTCGTGTCGGTCATACGCGAAATCGCGGGGATGTTGTAGACGAGGGCGCCTTTGTTGTCCGCTGTCGGCTGTATGCCGATCGGGATGTTGAGTTTGTCGGCGAACGTCGTAATCTTGCGGGCGCGACCGTCCGGACCAAAATCCTCAAGAATCTTGACGGCGTCGCGGCCCTGTCCGTCCTTGGCGGCGAACGGGTACTCGATCGTCTCGGTGACCCATAACCTGCCCGCTGCATCGAATGCGATGTTGATCGGCTTGCGAATGTCGGGGTCAGCGGCAACGAGCTGAATCTCGAAACCGGGCGGAACCTTCAGCTTCTTGAGCTGCTCCTCCGGCCGAAGGGGTTCCGTCGCCGCGACGTGCGGGCTGGGCGGCCATTTGGGCTTCTCCTTCTGCTGAGCCGAGACCGGCACGATGGCGATGGAGAGGACGAGAATGGAAACGAGAGTGCGTAGGTGCATGGGAATAATCCAAATGTAGAAATCGAAAAGAGTGGCCTAAGTACCGTTAGTGGAATGAAGTAGTTCAATCCAACACCGCGCGAATCATAAATTCGTTCGCGCACGTTTCAGAATCAAAACCACTGCTCCGTAGAGATCGCCTTCGAGCGTGTGAAGATCGTGCTCAATATCCTCGCCGTAGCCTATTTTGCTGGTCCATCGGTTGCTCGATGTCTGGCGTGCCGCATGGGTAGGCACGCCATAAAGGTTTGCGAACAATGCGACTTTCTCAAACTCCAATTCCAAATCCGCGTTTGAAGCCTTCCCGTACCCAAGCGTTGCAAATGCCGCAACAATTGCTTCGACCGTCTCCGCCCTGGCAACATTCGGCGGCCAATAGAATCCGATTGCATTGGGTAACGGCCACCACCACACATTAGTGACGCCGGCTGCCCAGGCGGTGCAGTTGTAGGATTCAGTCGCGGCACTCGTGATCCGATAGTCTGTGCCCTGCAATCGCGGGAACTGCGATGGAAGCCAATCTACCATTGCCAGCCCTTCTCGCGTGCCCAACGCAGCCAGGTTGCGCTCATTTTGGCGATGTTGCCCGAATCCTCCGCCGTGACGGGGTTAATACCCGCGATTTCCGCCAGGGCCCAAACCCAAAGCCGCGGTCGCGTCTCCAGGTCGCGCAACATGAAGGGAATAACGCACTCACCCATCGACACAATTTGGCGAAACGCAGGATGGTTTATGATCTGAGTCGCCGACGAAAGCGCACGCGTTCCCGCAACCCAGTCCGCTTCGTGGCGCCGGAACTGTGGTTCGATGGTTTCCACATGCTCAGCAGTTTCGATCACGGTGGCAGGCAAGGCTGGCATCGGTACACCCTCCGTGTCAAAATATTCGGTAATGCAATTCGACCGTTAAAGGATGGATCCTTCCGACGAATTGCAATGCATCGTGCCCGGGAACATGCGACGCAATCTGTTTTATTCAATTCCTCGCCATCGAAGTTGCCCTTCCCGTGGAATAGAATTCCCACAGCCCCCGCTCACGCTCGCCGAAGGCGGGCGGCTAAACGTGAATGGCTTTGGAATCGTCGAATGCCGAACGTCGCACTCGCTTTCTATTGGCATCAGCATCAACCGTATTACCCGGACGACCAGACCGGCGAAAACGCGTTTCCTTGGGTCCGCTTGCACGGCGTAAAGGACTACGTCGGCATGGCCCTGCATCTGCTCGAGTACCCGGAGATGTGCTGCACGATCAACCTCGTGCCCAGTCTGCTCGTGCAGATTCTCGCCTATACCGAGAAAGGCGCGACCGACCGCTTCCTGCAAGTCGCCCGGATCCCCGCCAAGGACCTGAGCCGGCAGGACGCGACGTTTCTGCTCGATCATTATTTCATGGCTAACCACGAGCACATGCTCAAACCTTGGCCGAGGTTCTGGGAGCTTCTTCAACTTCGTGCCGCCAACAAACAGTCTGCCGCGGAATCACTGCGGCGGTTCGGCGAGCGCGAGTTGCGCGACCTGCAAACGCTCTACAATTTGGCGTGGATTCATCCGCTCGTCTTCGAGGCCGATGCCGAGCTTCAACAGCTTCGCGCCAAGGGCAAGCTATTCACCGAAGCTGAGAAGAATTGGGTGCTCGACAAGCACATTGCGATCATGAAGCAGATCATTCCGCTGCATCGCAAACTGGCGGAATCGGGGCAGGTCGAACTGACGACGACGCCATTCTATCACCCGATCCTGCCGCTGTTGTTTGACAAGAGGCTGGCGCGCGAAGCGATGCCCGACGTGAAGTTGCCGCGCCACACGGCTGGCTATCTCGACGATGCCGAGACGCAGGTCCGTCGGGCGGTGCAGCAACACGCGGCGTTATTCGGCGCGCCGCCGAAGGGCATGTGGCCCGCCGAAGGCAGTGTTTGCCAGGCGATGTTGCCGATGCTCGCCAAGCATGGCATCCGCTGGATCGCGACGGATGAAGGCGTGCTCAACCAATCGACGCATGGGTTTGTCAGCCGCGATGCTCACGGGCATTTGCGCAATCCCAGCCATCTCTATCGGCCCTATGGCGTGCGCGAGGGCGAGCACCAACTCGGCATCGTCTTTCGCGATCACGCCTTGAGCGACCGCATCGGCTTTGACTATCAGCGCAGCTCAGGCCACGACGCGGCGCATGACTTCATCCGCCACCTGCATAACATCCGCGACGCCATCCTCGCCGATCAACCGGTGCTCGTCAGCGTCATTCTTGACGGCGAAAATTGCTGGGAGCACTATCCCGAAAGTGGCGTTCCATTCCTGCGCACGTTGTACAAGCTGTGTGTTCAGGACCGGCGCATCGAGCCGGTAAAGATCGGCGAGTATTTGGAGGAAAACCCGCCGAAGGATACTTTGCCTCGGCTGTTCGCCGGCAGCTGGATCCACAACAACTTCGCGATCTGGGTTGGGCACGACGAGGACAACACCGCATGGGACGCACTGCACCGCACCCGCGAGCATCTCGTGCATCGCGCCGCACAATCATCCATTCCCGCAGAGCAGTTGCAACGAGCCTGGGAGGAACTCTACATCGCTGAGGGCAGCGATTGGTTCTGGTGGTATGGCGACGATCATTCTTGCGCTCAGGATGCATTGTTCGATCAACTGTTTCGCAAACATTTGCAGAACGTCTACCTCGCGCTTGGCGACGTCCCACCCGTCGATCTGAATCGCGCGATCAAGAAGCTGGGGCAGCGGCAGTCGCATACGCTGCCGACGGCGTTTCTCGATGTCAAGATCGATGGCCGCACGACGTTCTTCGAGTGGTCGAACGCCGGCCGATTCGAGTGTCAGGCCGAGCGCGGCGCGATGGCGATGGTCACGCAAACGCCGATACGCGAATTGCACTTCGGATTCAGCCGGCGCGAGTTCCTGCTACGGATTGATTTCGACGAGGTCGCCAAGACCTGCCTGCGGGGATACGATATTTTGTGTATCGGATTCGACGAGCCGAGTGGCTACGAGTTGCGGATACTGCAGCCCGCGCAGCCTGTTCAGAGTTGGTGCTGGTACGTCAACGACAAACCGATGCCGACGGCGGAAGGCGTGCAGTTGGCCATCGATCGCGTCATCGAATGCGCGATCCCGTTCGCGTTGCTGGAGGCAAAGCCGAATCGCCCGCTGCGGTTCTTCGTGGAGTTGCTGCAGAACCAGCAGAGCCGTGACCGCGCCCCGCGCGATGGCGCTATCGCCCTGTCGACGCCGTCCGAAAACTTCGAGCGGATACATTGGGATGTGTGACCCCGTTTGCGTTTAGCGCTCGCGCGTGCAATCTCAATTATTGAACGATTGCAGATCGCCACGCCCCTTCGAAGGATCACGCGAGCGCTAAACCTAGACAAGAAAACAGGAACAGCCATCATGCCGGAACTTCGCAAAGACCCGATCGTTGGCCGATGGGTCATCATCGCCCCCGATCGCGCCAAACGGCCCATCACCGTCAAGAACGAGCCGACCCACGGTGAAGGCAAACTCTGCCCGTTTTGCGAAGGCGGCGAAACATACACGCCCAACGAAATCCTCGCCTACCGGGATCGCGGTACCAAGCCCAACGACAAAGGTTGGCGCGTGCGCGTCGTGCCCAACAAATACCCCGCCCTTCAGATCGAAGGCGATCTCAACAAGCGCGGCGAAGGCATCTACGACAAAATGAACGGCATCGGCGCCCATGAAGTCATCGTCGAATGCCCGTTTCACGAAGTCTCGATGGCCAACTTCACCGAGGACCACATCCGCGAAATCCTCTGGGTCTATCGCGATCGGCTCGTCGATCTCAAGAAAGACCATCGCATGGTCTACGGCATGATCTTCAAGAACGTCGGCATGGCCGCCGGCGCGTCACTCGAACATTCGCACTCGCAGCTCATCGTCACGCCGATCGTGCCCGTCAACGTCTGGGAAGAGATGAACGGCGCTTTCGAATTCTTCGAATACCGTGGCCGGTGCATCTATTGCGACATCATTTACCAGGAGATATCGGCCGAGAAACGGGTGGTGCTTGACATGCCGAACTTTATCTGCTTTGCGCCGTTCGCGAGTCGATTTCCGTTTGAGCTGTGGATTGTGCCGAAGAACCACAACAGCCATTACGAGAACATTCAGAAGAACGAGTTGGATGAACTAGGCACAGTGCTGAAGACGATCCTGATGAAGCTGGAGATCGCGCTTGATAAGCCGAGCTACAACTACATCATCCACACATCGCCGTTCGATACGCAGGCGTTGCCTCATTACCATTGGCACATGGAGATCATCCCGCGGACAACGAGGATCGCGGGCTTCGAGTGGGGCACGGGGTTCTACATCAATCCCGTGCCGCCGGAACAAGCTGCGGAGTACTTGCGCGAAGTTGACGTGGATGTAACGGGCGGGCGGAAAGGATAGGTCCCGCTTAGATATTTACCGTTCAACTTTGCCGCAACGTGTGGCGGTGGTGTAAGCGTTTGAACAAGCGACCGACAGCGGCGCTCGGTTCTATACTTTGAACGGGTAGATTTGTCCGATTCATTGAACGGTGGCACCGACATTCCTGTCTGTGCTTGCAGTTTTCACGGACAAGAATGTCTGTGCCACCAATGCGACAAATCCAACCGCGTGAAGTATAAACAAAACGATCATGGCTCTTCGAGGTAGGTATACCCGCCGAGGCCGGATTCGTAGAAATGCAATAGCTGGCGTGATTCCTGGACCGTAATGCGATTGGCTCGAACCGCGCGCTCGACATCTTTGCGCATATTGTTGAGCAGCTCGTCCGCGTTGTATTGCACGTAGGCGAGCACCTCGCGCACGGTGTCGCCTTTGATGACGCTGTCGAGCACGATCTCGCCGTTTTCGTCGAGCCGCACGTGCACCGCGTTCGTGTCGCCGAACAGGTTGTGCAAATCGCCGAGGATTTCCTGGTACGCGCCAAGCAGGAACGCGCCGAGGTAGTAAGGTTGGCCCGTGAAGGGATGCAGTTCCAGCGTCGAACGCACGTCGCGCAGGTCGATGAACTGGTCGATCTTGCCGTCCGAATCGCAGGTGATGTCGCCGAGGACCGCGCGGCGCGTCGGCGCTTCGTGGAGGCGATGAATCGGCATGATCGGAAATAGCTGCTTGATCGCCCAGCTATCGGGCATCGATTGGAACACCGAGAAGTTACAGAAATAGGTGTCCGAGAGCATTGAACTGAGCCCTTGCAGTTCCTCGGGCGCGTAGTCGAGATCTTGCATCATGCGCAGAATTTTACCACATACCGCCCAAAAGAGGCGTTCGACCATCGCACGCTCTTCGATCGTGATCGAGCCGAGGTTGAACATGTTGAGCGCGTCGTCCATCGTCTGGACAGCATCGTGGTAGCCTTCCAGCATGTTCTTTTTCGACAGGTCGCGGTAGATGCCGAAGAGGTCGGAGACCTGCTGCGGGGAGTCTGCCGGGATCTCCGGGGGGACCGTGTAGTGGTCGAAGTTGGACACGCCGAGCACATCGAACACGAGCATGCTGTGGTAAGCGACCACGGCTCGACCTGATTCGGAGATGATGATCGGGTGGGGCACGTTGCACTCATCGCAGACGCTTTTGATGCGAAATACGACGTCGTTGGCGTATTCCTGCAGCGTATAATTAACGGACGACTCGAAGTCGGTTTGCGAGCCGTCGTAATCGATGCCTAACCCACCGCCGACGTCGATGTATTGGACGCCGGCGCCGACGCGATGGAGTTCGCAGTAGACGCGGGCGGCTTCGGTGAGGGCACTTTTGATGCTGCGGATGTTGGTGATCTGGCTGCCGAGGTGGAAGTGCACCAGTTGCAGGCAATCCGCCATGCCGAGTTGTTTGAGGAACTCGAATGCCTCGAGCGCTTCGGTGAGCGTAAGCCCGAATTTCGAGCGGAAGCCGGCGCTGTTGCGCCATCGGCCCGCGCCGCGTGCGCCGAGCTTGATGCGCACGCCGATCGACGGGCGTACGTTCAGCTCCTTGGCATAGCGAGCGATCAATTCGAGTTCGCTGAATTTTTCAACGACGGTGATGATGTGTTTGCCCATCTTGGTGGCGAGGATCGTCATCTTGATGAATTCGTCGTCCTTGAAGCCGTTGCAGATGATGGGCGTCTCGCCGCCATCGGTGATGGCGAGGACGGCGAGCAGTTCCGGTTTTGAGCCTGCCTCTAGGCCGAAGCCATAGGGTTTGCCGAAATCGAGAATTTCTTCGACGACTTGGCGTTGCTGGTTGACTTTGATCGGGTAGACGCAGACATATTTGCCTTTGTAGGTGCAATCGGCAATGGCGGCTTTGAAGGCGTCGTTGATTTCGCCGACGCGATGGCGCAAAATATCGGTGAAGCGGAGCAATATCGGCAGTTGAATGCCGCGATCTTGCAGCTGATCGATGAGGAGTTTGAGGTCGATCGCTTCCTCCGGACGTTTGTTCGGATGGACCGCGACATGGCCTTTGGGATTAACGCTGAAGTAGCCTTTGCCCCAATGGGCAACTTCGTATACATCTTGGGAGTCTTGGATTTTCCACGGATCGATCATTTTCATCAGTCGAGAGCCTCGGTTAATGCGGATTTGAAACTCGGAACAGACAGCTACTCAGAATCAGTATGGTGGAGCAGCGCGCATGTCAAGAACAAAAGCACGAATGATGATGAAGTTTTGCGAGCGTGCAAAAAAATCGTGCCACGAAAGACTTGAAAGTAAGGGTGCGAAGCGGGTATTATCGATATTGGGAAAGCGGGCGCACGGCATGGTTTGTGAATCTTAACCACGGATAGCACGGCGCGGGCAAGACGCAACCCAATACGAATCACGAAAACACGAAAGCATGAAATCACGAAAGGAATTCTCACCAACGCACGATGGATCACTCGGCGACAACAAAAGGCGAATTTCAATTAGGAAAACAGGAAGGCAGGAAGAAGAGGGTTAATTCAATTCCTGCCTTCCTCATACTCCTTGTCTCCTCCGATTTCGAAAGCGCGGGGAACGGTTCTTTTCTTGTTTCGCGCCTTTCGTACTTTCGTGTTTTCGTGATTCGCATTCTGAATTTGCACAAAATGAAATTTGTGCGGCTCGTGAAAGTTTTGGTGGTACGTGGCACGGATGATACGGAGGGGAAGAAGTATCTTTCTGGGATTTCCCATTCGTGCCATCGGTACTATCCGTGGTTGTATTCGGTTTTCTGCAATCCGCGTTGTGCGTGATTATTGACGCCACCGACAAAAGTCGATTTCCCGTCGGAGGCTGAAGCGTAGGCGAGGCATTCAGGCCGCCTCGCTTACGCTTCAGCCTCGGAAATTCAGTTTTGTCGGCGGCGTCATTATTGAGGAGATCGACCGATGCCGAGTCCGTTTCCGGGTATGGATCCGTATCTTGAAGATGAAAAGCAATGGCCCACGTTTCAAGCCAGCCTAATCCATGCCGTACATCAAATGGTGCTGCCGGGCTTGCTCGACCGCTATCGCGCTCGTGTGGGCGAACGGCAGTACACGAGCGAACAGGCCCTGTTCACGTCGATTCTGCGTGCCGAACACAAAGAAGCGTTTATCGAAATCCGTCAGCGTAGTGACGGTCGGCTCATCACCCTGATCGAAGTCGTCAGCCCGGCGAACAAGACGCTGCCCGAGGGCCGCAAGGCCTATTGCGATCGCCGCGACGAAGTCAAGCAGACAAGCGCGAACGTCGTCGCAATCGATCTTGTGTTGCAAGGCGCGACGTTGCTTGAGTTTGCCAAAGAGTCGGCGCCGTCCTGGGATTATGCAGTGGTCGTGACGCGCTGGACGCATCCGGACCGCTGCGAGATTTACTCGGCGACGCTGCCCAGGAGGCTGCCGCGGTTTCGCCTGCCGCTAGCGTCGGACGATCGCGACACGGTGCTCGATTTGCAAGCCGCTGTCGTGCGGGCATATGAACAAAGCGATGTCGGCAATCGGATCGATTACGCAAAAGACCCGACGACACGCCTGAGTGACGAAAATCGCAAATGGATCAATGATGTGTTGAAGCAGGAGAAACTGCGGAAGTGAATGGCAATAAAACTAACTGGAGATACCGAGGACACTGAGAAAGAATCGGCAAGGAAGTATAGCAGACAATGATGACGCCACTGACAAAAGTCGATTTCCCGTCGGAGGCTGAAGCGTAGGCGAGGCATTCAGGCTGCCTCGCTTACGCTTCAGCCTCGGAAATTCAGTTTTGTCGGCGGCGTCAATGATGCCTGATTCCATTCCCGCCTTCCTCATCGTTTTGCTTTCTGGCTCGTCGGTGTCTTTGCGGGTATGTCGACTCACTTTTCGCCTTGCAACCAGACGACCTTGTTGCGGGCCATGCGGAGCAGGTTAATCGCAGGGATCAGGCTTTCGGTTGCTTGGCTTTTCGCAAAGCTCAACGTGTCGTCGATCATCACTTCCAGTTGCTCCAGCGCGCCGGCTTGTTTCGTCGGCCGACCGCGACGTTCGCTTTCCGAACGGCTAGCTTCCTTGGAGGCCGCCTTCGTGCGGACTGCTTTTCGCATGTTGCTCTTGATATTAGCGAGATTGTTCATCACCGTCTTTTCGATTGGGGCATCCTCGGCCAAACCATGATCGGCGCGATACCGGGCGAGGATAGCGGCGTTTCGTTTTTCTTTGAGCAGTTCCGGATGGTCGATAAACAATTGCTTGATGTAAGAGTAACTGCTGCCCTCTTTCGATTTCTTCGCCATTCTTTTATCCTATCCTGAAAAAACACTTCATCCCACAAACAAACACACTACGTGTTTGACACTATTGGTTACCTGGATAGTTATTGTAAGCAAGTAACAATCAGGTACAAGTATCTATCTAAATATAATCTTCGAAAGATAACTATGTATAACAACCATGTATACCGTGTGTGGCCAAGTATGATGCGCGTAGATGCGAAGTTACCTGCGGCGAATAGGCTAGAATCGGCGGCGAAAGCGATGAGGTATTCGGGGAGTCGTAGTGAATGAACTTAGTTGGGATGTCGTCGTAGTCGGCGCGGGCGCCGCCGGGCTCTTTGCCGCTATCTGCGCCGCCGAGCGCGGGCGCCGCGTGCTCGTTCTCGAAAAAAATCGCAAGCCGGGCGTTAAAATCCTCATGTCCGGCGGCACGCGTTGCAACATCACGCACGATACCGACAATCGCGGCATCATCGCCGAGTATGGCACGCCAGGCAAGTTTCTCCACTCCGCCTTGGCGGCGTTTAGCGTGCACGATACACTCACGTTTTTTCATACCGAGGGCCTCGCCACCAAGGTGGAGGAGACCGGCAAGGTATTTCCCGTCAGCAACAAAGCTACCGATGTGCTCGCCGCCATCCTGCGCCGATTGGAGCGTACAACTGCGACGCTGGCTCTGGGTGAACCGGTGATTGATATCGAGATGCCAGAAAACTTCGTCGTCAGAACCGCACAACGGATGATTCACGCCGATCGCGTCATCCTCACCACCGGCGGGAAATCCTATCCCGGCGCCGGTACGACGGGCGACGGCTACCGCATTGCTCAGCGTTTTGGCCATCGCATCCTGCCAACGCGGCCCGCTCTTGTTCCGTTGACGACGAACATTCCCTGGGTCGGCGCGATGCGCGGCATTACTCTGCCCGATGTCGGGCTGTGCGTCATGGACGGCGACTGCACTTTGGCCAAACGCCGCGGGGCGATGTTGTTCGCACATTTCGGCTTGACCGGCCCTGCACCGCTCGACGTGAGCCGAGTCGTCAGCGGGCATCCAGCTCCGGGCACGCTGACGCTGGGTGTCGATCTTATGCCTAACGAATCCGAACCGGCGCTTGATGCCTGGCTGCGCGACGAATCGTTGGCGTCGGGGAAGAAGCAGCTTGCCATCGTGCTGTCCCAACGCTTGCCTCGCCGTATGTGCGATGTCGTGCTGGAAGCTACTCAGCTACCGATCGACCGCAAAGCAACGGGGCTGGCGAAGGCCGATCGGCAGAGGCTCGCGCGGATGCTGAAGCATTTGCCGATACCGCTGACGGGCACGCTGGGATTCGAGAAAGCCGAGGTGACGGCGGGCGGCGTCGCGCTCGATGAAGTCGATTCGCGCACGATGCAGAGCAAGCGTACACCAGGCTTGTTCTTCGCCGGCGAAATCCTCGATCTTGACGGCCCGATCGGCGGCTACAACTTCCAGGCCGCTTGGAGCACCGGCTGGCTCGCCGGCGCCTCGGCCTGACGGCGAGTGATTCAATAGAAAATGAATGACTCGGTTTCGCCGCAAGCAGCAGAAATTGGAAATATTTCGTATTTCGTGTTTTGGATTTGAAAGGAACAAGCGTGGCTACCGCACCTTTGGTTGGCATTCTGATGGGCAGTCAATCGGATTGGGAGACAATGAAGAACACCGCCGACACGCTCAAGAAGCTCGGCGTGGCGTATGAAGCGAACGTCATGTCGGCACATCGCACGCCGGACGCGGTGCTCGATTACTCGGCCAAGGCGGAGTCGCGCGGCATCAAAGTGCTGATCGCGGCGGCGGGCGGGGCGGCGCATTTGGCGGGTGTGGTGGCGGCGAAAACGACGCTGCCCGTCCTTGGTGTGCCAATCCAGTCCAAGGCGCTGCAAGGACTCGATTCGCTGTTGTCGATGGTGCAAATGCCTGCAGGCATTCCGGTCGGCACGCTGGCGATTGGCAACGCCGGCGCGACCAACGCCGCCCTCTTCGCCGTCGCCATCCTCGCTCTCAGCGACACCGCTCTTGCCGATCGTTTGAAGCAATACCGCGAAGAGCAAGCCCGCAAGGTGTTGTCGGTAAAGCTCGACGATGCGTGACCGGTTCGTTGGTGCGTCGTGCCCGCTAAACGATCGCGCACGCCCGCAGCCCCTGGTCGTAGTTCGGATACTGCAACACCATGCCGAGATCGCGCTTCAGGCGCAAATTATTGATGCGGCGATGTGCTCGTTCATGCGGCGGAATCGGCTGGTTGGCGGGAGGCGTGACAAACATCGGTGGCGCAGCACCAAGCACGCGTGCCAACGTCGTGTAAAAGTAACGTCGTCGCACCGGGTGATCGTCGCAAATGTTGTAGATGCTACCCGGTTTGCCGCGTTCCTCGGCTGCCAACACCGCGCGAACGCCATCATCGCGATGGATCAGGTTTAGCCATTTTTCGGCATCGCCAACGATCGGTTCACCTTTTTCAATCGTCTGTCGGCGCAGCAAACGACCGGGGCCATAGATGCCGGAAAACCGCAGGATCATTGCCGTCGGCAGCGTTCCAAGCAGTAGCGATTCGGCGTCCAGTACGATGCGGCCCGATTCTTCGGCGGGTTGCGTTGGTGCCGATTCGTCGATCCAGCTGCCGTCGGTTTGGCCGTATACGCTGGAACTGCTGACGTATATAAATCGCGACGGCTTCGGGAGATGAGCTAATACGTTCGCCAAACCATCGACATAGACCGCACGCATCGATGGACCAGCCGAGCGGTCGAAACCGATGGCGTAGAGAACAGTATCGACGCACGGCAAGGCTCTGAGTGTGTCTGGCTGCACCACATCGCCGACGATGCGCTCGACGCCCGCCGGCAAACTCGAACTGCCGCGCGAGACGGCGAAGACGCGACGGCCCTGCCCCAGCCACTGCTCGGCGACACCGCGACCCAGATAGCCGCAACCGAAGATGAGACCCGTTTTCGCCATGATGCCGCCTTGGGATTAGCCGCGACGCGCTAGCGGAGCGCGGTTATGATCCCGCGCTCCGCTAGCGCGTCGCGGCTAAACTTCTATTGCGCGAGCATGCGTTCGATTTTTTCGACCATGTCGCGCACCGGGACGATGCTTTTGCCAAGCTGTAACGTGATGTTATCGCGCAGCCATTGTTGGACTTTTTTCTCGGCAGCGACGACGGTGCTGTGGTTGCGTCCGCCGAAGTGCTTGCCGACTTCGCTGAACGTTGCCTGTGTATGTTTGCGGGCCAAATACATGGCGAGCATGCGAGGATAGCTGGCGATCCAGTGGCGTTTCTTAGAGAGCAAAAACTCGCGATTCACGCCGAGCGCTTCGCAGCAGGCCTGTTCGACATCGTCGAGATGCGCGACGCGGACCGAATGCCGGAGGACATCGCCAAGCGCTTCGCAAGCCAGATCGACATCGACACGCCGATGGGTGGCTTTAGCGAGGTGGGCGACGGAGTGGACGGCGCCTTCGAGTTCGCGCGTATTACCTCGGAGGTTGTCGGCGAGGAAGTTGAGCACGTCGCTGGGCCAATCGCCGGCGCGGGCGCTTTTGCCTCGCAGGATTTCCAATCGTGTCGCACGGTCGGGCAGGTTGAGGCTCCACGCCGACCCGCCGACGAGGCGATCAACCAGCTCCGGCAGGAGATGATCAGCCAGGCGAGGGTGGCAGTCGGTCGTCACGGCAATGGGCCGATGCTCGCCTTGCAGCGAATCGAGCGTGTGCAGCAATTCTTCCTGCGTCGCGTTCTTCTTGGCAAGGAAGCCGATGTCGTCGATGAGCAAGGCGTCGCAGCCGCGAAACTGCTTGCGAAACGCCGGCAGCTTGTGCTGATGCATCGCTTGCACGAAGCGGTTGGTGAACTCCTCCGCCGTGACGAGCACGACGCGCCAATCGGGGTGATGCCGCTGCAAGCCAAGGACGATGCCCTCGAGCAGGTGCGTCTTTCCCGTACCGATCGCGCCGTGAATCAGCAGAGGATTCGGAGCGTCAAGCGGTGCCTCGGCGAAGCTGAGTGCGGCGGCGTGGGCGACGCGATTGCACGCGCCAACGACGAAATCCGCCAGCGAGCGTTGACGACGCACACGCACCGGACGAACCCGTGTCATCGACGGTGGCGGCGGAGACGAATCGTAAGCGGCAGCCTGTTCGGCGCGGGCAGCCTGGAACAGCTGCGCATCGACCAGGAACCGCACGCTTACCGCAGAACCATGCGCGTCCACGGCGGCAGCGCGAATCTCGTCGCCGAACGTCTTCTCGAGCCAATCGTGCAGAAATAGGTTCGGCACGCCGATGACGATGGCGTCATCGCGCCAGGTGAATTTTGTTTTGTCGGCGAACCATAGTTTGTAACGCGATTCCCCAATCCGTTGGCTGAGGGCATGCTCCATCCTCGCCACGACATCATTAGTGGTTATCAAGCTGGCACTCCTGTTGCGCGCGGATTCTCCGCGTTTGGTCCATCACAGGATCCAGGAAGCAAGATTCGTTTTTGGCGCCGGCAAGTTGGGAGACCTGCACACGCCCGCTCGGAGATTTGGGAAGGGTTTCCTGCCCATTGAGATAACCCAATTGTAGAACCATGGGAAGAGTCGGCGCGACTTGATTTCGCGCGAATTGGTTTCGCGTGATGCTGAGCGGGCGAAACGCATGCGTTTTTTTTTTCGGTCCTGCCAGCTGACAACATCAACACGATTTCATGCACCATTTTTCGTAAGCGGATCAAGCACGAAACACGAAAATCGAAATGCAAAACGAGCACGAAAACCGAAAAAGCGATAAAAATAACGTCCAAGCCCCAGGATGAGCGCAGCGATTCCTGGGGGTGAAAGCGCCCGTTCATTCGCCCCCAGGAATCGCTGCGCTCATCCTGGGGCTTGGAGTATTTTCATGCGTTGTCTCATTCTTGCTTGTTTGATCCTCATCCCCGCGTCGACCTTCGCTCAGGAACCCGCCATCTTTGAACCCGGCGCCAAGCTCAAAGTCGAAGCCGAGGGCGAAGGCGCCGGCGAAGGCCCCGCCTGGCATCCCAAGCTCGGCGTGCTCACCAGCGGAAACAACGGGCATATCAGTCGCCTCGATCTCACGGGCAAAGCCAGCATCTGGCGCAAAAACGCCGGCACGAACGGACTGCTCTTCGACAAGCTCGGCAACCTCGTCGCTTGCGAGTCCGCCGCTCGCCGGGTCACCCGCACCGATGCCGACGGCAAGGTCGCCGTCCTCACCGACAACTACATGGGCAAGCGCTACAACAATCCGAACGACCTTACCATCGATTCCAAGGGCCGCATCTACTTCACCGATCCGCGCTATGGCCCGCGCGATGGCATGGAAATCCGCGACGACAAAGGCCAAACCATCGAAGGCGTCTATCGCATCGACCCCGATGGCAAGACCACGCGCATCATCGGCCGCGAGTTGGATCGGTCCAATGGCGTGCTCGTCTCCGCAGATGACAAATTTCTCTACGTCGCCGACAATAACAACACCAGCCTGACCGGCTCCCGCAAGCTCTTTCGCTTTGATCTGAAGGCCGATGGCACAGTCGCTTTCGCGTCGAAGAAAACGCTCTACAACTGGGGCCTGGGTCGGGGCCCTGACGGCCTCAAGCAGGACGCTCAAGGCAGGCTCTACGTCGCTGGCGGTTTGAACAAACCGAGTCCGCCGTTCGAACCCGCGAAAGACAAGAAAGGCGGCATCTACGTCTTCTCACTCGAAGGCAAACTGCTCACCTTCCTCAACGTCCCGCGCGACGAAGTCACCAATTGCGCATTTGGCGGCACCGACCTCCGCACCCTCTACATCACCGGCGGCGGCACGCTGTACTCGATCCGCACGACAACGCCGGGGCGGGTGCTGTTTCCGAATGCGAAGTGACAATTGAAACGTCCATTTTCGAAGTTGAAGCGTAAGCGAGGCATGATGCATGTGCCTCGCTTACGCTTCAGCCTCGGACTTTCTTCATCAGCTTCAAACCCACAGCCGATCCGCGATTATTAGCGGAATCTCTTCCCTTTTCATCATTGTGACCTCTGGCCCGCCATTTTCATCTCCCGCTCATCAACGATTTGGATACAATAATCGAGAAGGTGATTTTTCTTGCGGATTCAGCGCGCCTGTGACTTCGATTTATGCCATCCAACCTTACCGTATTCGGAACGCCTCGACCGTTTACATCGGCGCCGATGCCGCTTGAACCGTTTGATTTTCACACGCCGACGCGCGTTATGTTCGGGCCTGGCACGCTGAATCGGCTCGGCGAGTTGGCACGCGAACTCGGCGCGACACGTGCGCTGCTCGTAACCGACCCCGGCCTCGAAGCCGTTGGCCATCCGCAACGTGCCCGCCAATCGCTGCTTGACGCCGGCCTGCAAGTCCACCTGTTCGACGATGTCGAAGAAAACCCGACCAGCAAGCATGTCGATATCGGCGTCCGCTTCGCCAAACCGCTGGGCATCGACCTTATCGTCAGCGTCGGCGGCGGCAGCGCTATGGACTGCGCCAAGGGCATCAACTTCATCCTCACCAATGGCGGACAAATGTCCGACTACAAAGGCTTCGGCAAAGCCAAGAAGCCGATGCTGCCCTCGATTGGCATCCCGACCACCTCCGGCACGGGCAGCGAAGCGCAATCCTACGCCCTCATCGCTGACGAAAAGTCGCATCTCAAGATGGCCTGCGGCGACCGCAAGGCCGCCTTTGTCGTCGCCATCCTTGATCCGGAAGTCACTATCACGCAACCGACCAAGGTCACGGCGCTCACGGGTATTGATGCGCTGTCGCATGCCGTCGAGTCGTATGTCACCACCAAGCGCAATCCAGTGTCGCAGATGTTCGCCCGCGAAGGCTGGAAGCTGCTGGAGCTGAATCTCGAAAAAGTGTTGCACAACCCGACCGATCTCGAAGCACGCGGCGCGATGCAGATGGGCGCCTTCCTCGCAGGCACAGCGATCGAAAATTCGATGCTCGGCGTGTGCCATTCCTGCGCCAATCCATTGACGGCGCATTACGGCATCACGCATGGTCTGGCGATCGGCATCATGTTGCCGCACGTCATCCGCTTCAACGCCGAGGTCGTGCCCGAACTTTACGCGGACCTCGTTGAGGAAGCCGGCTTGCACAATGGTCATGCCCACGCTCACGCCGACATCATCGCCGAGCGAATCATGCGTCTGATGCACCTCGCCGAGTTGCCGACGACGTTGACCGATTGTGGCGTGAGCCGAGGCATCCTGCCATTGCTCGCCGAGGAAGCGTCGCAACAGTGGACCGCCCGCTTCAACCCGCGCGTGGTGACGGAGACGGAGATACTGCAAATCTTTGAAGAGGCGTTGTGAACGTCATGATTTTCGTTTAGCCGCTCGCCTCTGGCAAGCGCGGACGAGATATCCATGCCGTCGCCATCACGCATCCGCGCTCGCCAAAGGCGAGCGGCTAAACGAATAATAGGCGAGCGACGACACTTCTTCTATAATCTTGATGAACGAACCCGCCACCGACCCACTTTTCGGAATTGGCTGATGTCAACCCCTGCTGCCGCGCCGATTGTTCCCGAACCGAAGAAACTGACGTTCAGCGACTGGCTGATCCTCACGATCGCCTCGATCGGTTTTGCGTTCGACATCTATGAGCTATTGATGTTGCCGCTCGTACTCCGTCCGGCGTTGACGGAGTTCGGCATCATGCCGGGCACCGACGAGTTCACGATGTGGTTCGGTCGTCTGTTTTACCTGCCGGCGTTTTTCGGCGGCGTGTTTGGGCTGCTCGGCGGGTACATGACCGATCTGCTCGGCCGTCGCCGCGTGCTCACGTGGAGTATCCTGCTGTACGCATTCTCGGCGTTCGCGGCGGGGTTCTCGACCGGCCCGTGGATGTTGCTTGTGTTCCGCACGACGACATTCATCGGCGTATGTATTGAGTTCGTCGCCGCCGTTGCTTGGCTGGCGGAGCTGTTTCCGAATCCGCTTCAACGCGAGAAGGTCCTTGGCTACACGCAGGCGTTCTCGTCGATCGGCGGTCTCCTAGTTGCCAGCGCCAATTCGCTCGCGGGGAATCTCGAGCAGGCCGGCAGACTCATCACCGTGCAAATTCCGACCTTCCTGACGGGCATCCTCGGCGAAATCGCTCAAACCAATACCTCGACGTTGACCTGGCGTTACACCTTGATGTCCGGATTGATCCCGGCGATACCACTTTTGGTTATCCGACCGTTTCTGCCCGAAAGCCCAATTTGGGCCAAGAAGCAATCCGAAGGCACGCTCAAGAGGCCCAGCTTGCTTGCTCTCTTTTCACCGGAACTTCGGCGAACCACCGTTGTGACGATGATCATGTTTGCGTGCAGCTATGGTGCCGCCTTTGGTGCGATTCAACAGATGCCGCAAATCGTGCCGGGCTTGACCGAAGACGTGCAGAACTACAAGGAAAAGATATTCAAGGTGCAACAAGCGAAACTGCCTGAAGCAGACCGTGCGAAAGGGATGGACTCGTTGCCAAAGAAGGATCAAAAGTCCCTCACGACATTGGCCGAGCAGAAACTCGCCAGCGATTACACGAAGGTGCAAGAAATCGGCGGCCTGATCGGGCGGTTCTTGCTCGCAATGATCGCCGTCTATTTCGTCAGCCGCCGAAACCTGTTACGTGTGTTCCAAGGACCGGGCCTGATTCTGATGCCGTTGATCTTCTGGTTCTTCTTGCAGGTGGAAAACACCACCTTCTTTAACATCCCGTTGGATTTCCTCGGCATCGGATCATTGCCGATCACGGTCTGTTCGCTCGGCATCCTCATCGCCGGTTTGTTTACCGTCGCGCAATTCAGTTTCTGGGGCAATTACTTGCCGACGGCGTACCCAGTGCATTTGCGTGGTACCGGCGAAAGTTTTGCGGCGAACATCGGCGGACGATTGATCGGCACGTCGTTCGCGTGGGTAACCGCGCAGCTGGCGGTGACGTCGTTTATTCCCGGTGATTCGCCGCCCGCCAAGTTCGCCGCCGCGTCGGCTATCGTCGCCGGGTTTGTGTACCTCGTCGGCTCGATTGCGTGCTTCCTCCTGCCTGAGCCGAAGGGCGATATGGTGGATTGACCGGAGTCCCAAATAAGCCCCAGGATGAGCGCAGCTATTCCTGGGGGGTTTTCTTCACTTATGCGCATCGCATACATCACCTCCGGTGCCGCGGGCATGTTTTGCGGTAGTTGCATGCGCGACAACACGCTCGCTGCCGAATTGCAACGCCAAGGCCACGACGCGCTGCTCATCCCGACCTTTACGCCGATCCGCACCGATGAGGCCAATGTCAGCCAATCGCGCGTCTTCTTCGGTGGCATCAACGTCTACCTGCAGCAGAAACTCTCCCTCTTCCGCTGGACGCCGCGCTGGCTCGACCGCCTGCTCGATTCTAATTGGCTGCTGCGCTACGTCTCGCGCTTCGCCTCGCGCACGCCTTACAGCCAACTTGGCGAGCTTACGCTGTCGATGCTTCGCGGTGAGATGGGCAACCAGGCCAAGGAGATCGACAAACTCATCGATTGGCTCGAAGCCGACCATCGCCCCGATGTCATCGTGCTGACCAACGTCCTCATCTCCGGCATGGTCCACCGCATGCGCGATCGGCTCAAAGTCCCTGTCGTCGGCTCGCTCCAAGGCGACGACATCTTCCTCGACATGCTGCCCAAACCCGCTCGCAAACAAGCGATCGACCTCATCAATGCCCACTGCAGCGAGATGCAAGGCTTCATCGCCACGAGCAACTACTACGCCGATTACATGTCCGAGTATCTTCGTATCCCGCGAGAACGCATCGACGTTGTTCAGCCCGGCATCAAAATCTCCAGCGAAAAACGAGCCGCGAGCGTAAGCGACCGGGGTGCACTTACGACCATCGGCTACTTCGCCCGCATCTGCCCGGAGAAGGGCCTGCACCACCTAATCGACGCGTTCATCCACCTGAAGGCATCACCCGGTGCACCGCCCTGTCGGTTGCGCGTGTCCGGCTGGCTAGGCGAAAGCTATCGCGGCTATTTCGAGGAGCAGAAAACGAAGCTGGCGAGCGCGAATCTGTTGCGCGACTTCGAGCACGTGGATTGCCCCGATCATGCGAGCAAGGATCGCTTCATGCAATCGCTCGATGTGATGAGCGTGCCGACGACGTATCACGAACCGAAGGGACTGTACCTGCTCGAAGCCTGGGCCAACGGTGTGCCCGTCGTGCAACCGGCTCACGGCGCGTTTCCGGAGTTGATCGCAGCAACAGGCGGCGGTGTGCTTGTGCCGCCGAACGATCCCGTGGCCCTGGCCGATGCGCTACGAAAGTTGATCGAGAACCCCGCCGAACGCCGTCGCCTGGCCCAGGCGGGGCATGATGCCGTCATCGCGAATTTCACCGCCGAGACGATGGCGCGGAACACGCTGAAGGTGCTGGAGCGCGTGGTTCGTGGATAAAATGTCTTGGTTTTCGCTTGCGGCTTAGCGCTCGCTTCACGTCATGCCAGCGCTAAGCCGCATGCAGCATCACTTCTTCTTCACCTCGGGCGGCGCGTTGCCGTCGAGCTTTTCAATTGTATTCGGATCGCCGTGCATGATCTCGTATCGAGCGGTCTTCTTGTTACGGCCCAGCAGATGTAGGACGCGCACCTCGTAGCCGATCTCGTTCTTCGCCGGCACGACTCGGCCGTGGTAGATCGACGTATCGGGATGCTTCGCCAAGAGCGCCTTACCCTCGGCATCGAACGGGGCCGCGATGCCCGTGAGATAGCCGTACACGGTGTAGTTCGGCAGGTCGTTCGCGTAATGCTTGAGCATCTTGCGGTCGGTGTCGTCGCCCCAGCGGTGGAACCAGTTGTTGACGTAGAAATCCCTGTCGTCCACGCGCATGATGAACGCAGTGATCGTTTCCGTGGCGTCGAGCTTGATGTCGTAAAACTCTTCCGGCTGACGGTCGATGGCCCGCACACCGACGATTTTCACACGCGGCTGTTTCGTCCAATCGACGGCCTGCCCCGTGTACGTCGTCCCCAGACGATGCCCCGCCCAAGGCGTCGGCTCGCGGCTGATGACGCGATGCACCTTGCCCGCATCGTCGCGCACCAGCATCGTGCAGTCCTGCCGCCAATAGTATGACCGCCAATTGCGAATGAAGCGGAAATCCTCGACACGGCCCTCAAGCTCGGCATACGGATAATTCCGCGGCGTCTGGGCGTAGGTGGCGTTCGTAATCGCCAGGAAGATGAATGCTGCGCGAATCGGTAACATGAATGTGCCTCGATTGAATAGTTTAGCCGCGACGCGCAGCGGATCGCGAGCACAATCCCGCGCTCCGTTGCGCGTCGCGGCTAAACGGTCCAGGTATTATTACGCGGTATGAGAATCAAATACAGAGGCAGGTAATCCCCATGCAAACTTTTTATTCTCTCGTACTTCTCGCCATCGTTTCCACCACCGCCTCCGCCCAGCCACGTCCCGTGCGCTTCATGCTGCACGGCAACATGAGCCACGAGTTGCCGACCGAGGAGTATCTCAAATTCGTCGAGGAGGCCAAGCCCGACATTCTCATCATGGGCGTCTTCGATCAACGGCTTTATTCGCTGACCTCGCCCAACGCGAAGACGAAGAAGCCGCCGCTCGATCCGGTCGAACATCTCGCCAAATGGAAGGCCGTCGCGGACCGCTTACACAAGAACGGCATACGCCTGATTGGCCAAATGGAACTCTTCGTCGTCAGCGATCAGCCGAAGGAACTCGATGACGCCACGGGTTGGTTCGGCTTCCATGATCGCTCGTGGAACGCCAAGCTGCTCGGCAAGCGGCCCGCGAAATCGGTGCGCGATCTGCTCGCCCGTTCGCACGATACCGATCATCTTAAAGATGACAAGACCGCCCTATGCGGTTGCCGTGTGAACACCAAGGCGATTCTCGGCTGCTTGAATAATCCGCTCTGGTTGGAGACGCAGAAACGCATGGTGTCGGCGGCGATCACGCATGGCGTCGATGGGTTCTTGACGAACCGCACCTACTTCGATCACTGCGACTGCCCGCATTGCCAGGAAGCGTTTCGCCGATGGCTGGGCGGACGCTTCCCTGCCGACGAACTCAAGGCTCGCTTCGGGATCGCGAACTTGGCGACGCATCGGCTTACGTGCATTATGGGCACGTATCGCATCCACGAAGTCACGCCGGATGCTCTCTACCTGGAGAAGCTGCGCTTCACCAAGGATCGGGTGCGTGCGTTTTTTGACGAGGTCTACATCAAACATGGCCGGGCGGCGAAGAAGGACCTCTTCGTCGGGCAGTGGAACCACATGGCGTACTTCGACGAACTGCACCTGGACAAAGGCCACCTGCCGCCTTCGACTCGCACGAATCTCGCGCACACGCTGGCGGACGAGCGCTGGGGCGTGCCGACGGATCTATGGGGCCGCGGCGAAGACTTGTTGTGGTACTGCAACTGGGGCACGACGCAGAACACGATCCTCGCCAAGGAGTATGCGGGTGATACCGTGTTGTACGGCCTATACCTTCGCGCGATGGCGCGGGGCAAGGCGTATGTCATCAACAAGTACGACTTCTACCGCCCGCGCGTGATGATGGCCGAGGCGGCGGCCCTGGGCTATGCAACGAACGCCATCGCCACGCCCTGGCAACATGCCGAGGATCGCGAGGTCGTGCTGCGCTACTTCCGTTTCCTACGCAAGCACGGAGAACTCTACGACGGCGCACAACGCGTCGCGGAGGTCGGCGTCGTGTTCCCGCGGCGAGCGATCCATGCGGGTGATGCATCGCCTCTCGAGTATACGGAAGCATGCGGGCGGGCGCTGGTGCGGTCGCATCGGCTCTTTGACATGATACCGGACGATCTGTTGACGCAAACGCCGCTCGATGGTTTTCGCACGCTGGTAGTTGCAGCGCCCGAATACCTGACGAAAGTCGAATTGGCGGTGCTAAGTAAATTCTCGGATAACGGCGGCAAGCTGATCTGGTCTGCAGTGTCCGATGCGGACCGCCAGCGTGTCGGTGCCTCGAGTGTCGCCGCCGAGCGGGATCGCGCACGTGACCTGAAAATGCCCGCGGGAACGCTGCGTCTTGACAACATCCGCACGGAGCGAGATGTGCTCATCAAGCAGCTATCGGCCATCGGGTTGGCAAATGCCGCGGCCGCGCCGTGGACCGTGCAGATGCACGCTTATCGGCAGGCGGACAAGAATCGCACCATTGTGCATCTCGTCAACTACAACCACAAGGAAAATGCCCCTGGCAAATCGGTGTCAGCACGCGAAGCGCCAATCGAGGCGGCTCCCGTCGAAGTTCGATTGAACGTGCCGGCAGATACAAAAGTGAATCGTGTGCGGTTCGTGTCGCCGGACCGCGACGATGAAGTGAAGCTTGCGTTTCGCGTTGAGGCAGGCACCGTGCGATTCACGACGCCGGCGTTTCTGGTGTATGGCGTTTGCGTGGTCGAGTGAGAATTTCACAAGCCCAGCGGGTGAGGTACTCCGAACCCCTGGGATGATGTCTGCGCGATCCCAGGGGTTCGGAGTACCTCACCCCTGGGCTTGGAATTTACTTCAGCATTTCTTTCACCGTCGGCGTGATCGCGTCGGCCCAGATCTCGTAGCCTTTCGCGCTCAGGTGCAAGAAGTCAGGCATGAGGTCCTTCGGCAGGTTGCCGTCCTTGTCGAGGAACTTCTCGCCGATGTCCATGTACTTGACCGTTTTGCCGCCGTTGTCGAGCTTGCTGATGGTCATGTTGATCTCGGCAATTTTCTTGCGCGCCGGCGTGTTCGGCTGAGCGTTGCGTGGGAAGACGCCGAGGAGCAGCACCTTGGTGTCAGGCGTTTTCTTGTGGATCGTTTCGACGATCAGCTTGATGCCTCCCGCGATCTGCTCGGCACTGTGTCCGCCGGTGTTGTTGGTGCCGATCATGACGACGGCGACCTTCGGCTTGATGCTATCGAGCTCGCCGCCTTCGGTGATGCGCCAGAGGACATGCCCGGTTTGATCGCCGCCGATGCCGAAGTTGGCGGCTTTGAGCGGCTCGAAGTTTTTCTTCCACGCCGGGTTGTTGCCCCAACCCTGAGTGATCGAATCGCCGATGAAGACGACTTCGACGCTTCCCTTCTTGGCGATTTCCAGGAACTGCTTGTGCCGGGCAATATCGCGGTTGATCAACTTCGTGGCCGGATTGGCCTTCTCGCCGGCATCGCTGCTGACGACGGTGAAGGCCAGACAGATCAGACTGAACCCAATGGACCGAGACGCAAACTTCATCGTATCCCCCCATGTAGGTGAAAACAGGTAGCCGCGCCCAAAGGCGCAGCGGAATGAAAGGGCAAAGTGGGTTGTAGGCGATGGCGGCGAGCAGTCAATAGGCGGGTATGCGAGCGGTGCTTTCCGGTTGCGGAATCGATCATCGTAAACTAGATCGCATGCCTCTGTCTAAGTTCAGAAATGACATCCTCCAGCGGATAGGCTGTGATTTCGCCTTGTCGATAAGCATCGAAGCGATCCTTTAGCTCGTTGGCCCAGGCTTCGTCAAACTCCTTTTGCGATGCCTGTTCATCATCTATGAGGCTATTGAGCAGCGCTTCAACAAGGTCGGCTTTCGACTCCGGTGGAAGCTCTAGCGCCTCTTTGAACACCTGTTGTGCTTTGCGCATCATCATCGGAATGCCCTGTTGTTTCTTTTTTAGATCTAGCGATCCGCTCGGATGTCGCTTATTTGCCCTGAAAGTTCGGCTGCGGATTAACCGGGCGCGGCGGAGGTGGAGTTCCCAATTGTCCCAAAATGCAACAGCCAACGCAACTGGCCGCCATCACGAAGAAACTGCCCCCGATGACCCAAAAAATAATCCAGAACAATCGTCGGCTTTGCCTTGCTTGTTCTAGTCGCCGTTGCTCATCTTCACGTTCTTGCTCAATTCGCCGTTTACGTTGTCTTTCCGCTTCTTCAATTCGTTCTGCCTCCTCTTCAAGCCTACGCTTCTCGTCCATCTGTTTAGCCCATGCAATTGCCTGCTGGACTGAGGAATCCCTTTGAAGTTGGTTGCACAGTATTTTTGCCTCATTAACCACCAAGTCGAAGGCAGCCTTGTTGTCGCGGCCCTTGATGATGGGCGTGGCGATCCCTTCCTTCATGGTATGCAGCAACACGCCGCGCAGAAGGAAAAAGCGTGTGGAAGGTGGGATCTCGGAATCAGCTTTCGAGCATTCGACGACCAATTTCTGCGTCTGATAGATAAACTCCTCCAAATACGCCTGCATTTGTTCTCGCGTGAGAAGCTCCTGCTGAATCGCGAGCGCATCCGCTAAATGCTCTCGAGCTTTGGCCATCTCGGCGCCTATTGAACCCATCGTCGCCGACATCTGGGTGAGCAGTCCAACTTGCATGGCCTGCAGCTGAACGCTGGTCTTCGCCGATCCGCGAATGTCTTGTATGTCGCGTAGTGCTAATTCAAACGCATTCACGATCGATTCTCCGGCTTGATATGGAGGACCTTGATATTACAATCAATCACTCTCTTCGATGGGGAATTTGCGATTGGTAAATGTAACCGACTAAGGTAAGGTAATGCGTCCTGAGAGTGCTTTCAGGAGGATAGGTATCGCTCGTCGCGCCCACACGTCATTGTGCGATCGCCGGTTCGCTTGCCATCAGGCTTGGCAGTGAATGCGAAATCCCTTGCCCGGCAGGCGTCTCGGAGGCCGGCATCTTCCATCCGTCCAATTCCTCAAGGGGCAACTCGCGATGCGAAATTTCAGCTATCAGGCGAGCCGTTGCATAGGCAAGAACCTGAATGTCAGGCGAGCTCAATCGCCCCGTCAGTTCCGTCGCCACCACAACTCGCCTCTGAATTTTCAGCGTGCGAAAGGCATAGAACGCACCGCTGGCAATGCCGCTCAACCAATTCTTTTTCGTGTAGGACGACGATATTGCATCGCCAGCCTCGAGCGCAGCAGCCGTCGCCTCCCCCAAGCGTACGACGCTGCCGCCCGTGAAATCCTCGGCCAGGCGAATCGAAAGCCTGACCCAAGACGCTCCATTGCGGAGTTCAATCGTTGCATTGTCCATCGGTTAGGCCTCAAAAATGGTGATCGCGTCTGCGGAGATTCTAGCCCCTTGCTTGACGAGTCCGCCGACCGCCGTAAGCAAACTGTCTGACGCACATTCAAACGTACCCGAGATGTTGTTGATCGACAACACTTCGCCATCCTCACCCATTACCAATTCTCCGGCCGCCACTGCAGGCCTCGCCCGGCCTAGCACGCGCGGATGCTGATGCGTCCCATCGGGCAAAGCCCAAACAGTTCCTGAGCAATCCTGAACATAAACATACGTTCCAGCTGGTAGCTGCCGCGAGACGGCCACACTTCTATTGTCCCGTCGAAATCGCTCCGGGTCCAGAGGAATATAAGCAGTTAATGGCATATCTCACTTCCAAATCCCCAATGGCCCTTTGTCGCCTAAAGATCGCAGCTTCAAACCTCACTCCGCAATCGCCAGCTCGCCCGCCATCGCGCGGATGTCTTGCGTGATGCGCATCGAGCAGAACTTCGGGCCGCACATCGAGCAGAACTTCGCCGACTTGAACACGTCCTGTGGCAGCGTCTCGTCGTGCATCGCCTTTGCCGTCGCGGGATCGAGCGAAAGCGCAAACTGTCTCTCCCAGTCGAAGGCGAAGCGGGCCTTCGACAGTTCATCATCGCGATTGCGTGCGTTCTTGCGGCCACGTGCAATGTCGCCGGCGTGGGCGGCGATCTTGTACGCGATCACGCCTTGGCGCACGTCGTCCTTGTTCGGCAAACCGAGGTGCTCCTTCGGCGTTACATAGCACAGCATCGCGGCGCCGGCCTCCGCGGCGATAGCGGCGCCGATCGCGCTCGTGATATGATCGTAACCAGGCGCGATGTCCGTCACCAGCGGGCCGAGCACGTAGAACGGCGCCTCATGACACAACTCGCGTTCCTTCTCCACGTTCATCCGTACCAGATGCATCGGGATATGGCCTGGCCCTTCGACCATCACCTGGCAACCGTGCTCCCAAGCCTTCAGCGTCAGTTCACCGAGCGTCTTCAGCTCGGCGAATTGGGCTTCGTCATTCGCATCGGCGAGACAGCCGGGCCGCATGCCGTCGCCGAGGCTGAACGTCACGTCATAGGCACGCATGATTTCGCACAGTTCGTCAAAGTGCGTGTACCACGGGTTTTGCTTGTGATGTGCGAGCATCCATCCGCCCATCAGCGCGCCGCCTCGGCTGACGATACCGGTGATGCGTTTCGATGTCATCGGTAGGTATTCTTGCAACACGCCGGCGTGGATCGTCATGTAATCGACGCCCTGCTTGGCTTGATGTTCGACCATATCGAGCATCATTCGCGGCGTGATGTCGGCGGGGTCCTTCACGTTCTGAATGAGCTGATAGATCGGCACAGTCCCGATCGGCACGGGCGATGCGTCGATCAACGCCTGGCGGATGTTGTCGATGTCGCCGCCGGTCGAAAGGTCCATGACGGTATCGGAGCCAAGGTGAACAGCCGTGTGCAGCTTCTCAAGCTCGTCCTCGACTGTGCCAGTCACAGCGGAGTTGCCGATGTTCGCGTTGATCTTGCACAAGGACGCGACGCCGATGCACATCGGTTCGAGTCGGCCTTTGAGATGGTTGAAGTTCGCGGGAATGACCATGCGGCCACGCGCGACTTCCGAGCGGATCAATTCGGGTTCGAGGTCCTCGCGCTTCGCAACAAAACGCATGGCATCGGTGATTTCGCCCTTGCGAGCGGCTTCGATTTGGGTCATAGATATCATCCCTTAAAAATAGGCAATTCAAGCCCAGGGATGAGCGCAGCGAATCCCTGGGATAACTCGATTCATCCCAGGTATTCGCTGCGCTCATCCCTGGGCTTGTTTTCTATTCCGTCGGCACGAGCAACCAACTACAGACATAGGTAAACACGATATTCCAACCAATTATCTTCCAAAGGACGAACAAGATCGCGGCGGGAAGGTAGAGGTAGATCACCGCGAAAACAATCCCTTGCAGGAAATCCTCCAGCGAGAAGAAGTACATCGACCACCATGCCGTCAGCGAAACGAAGCAGACGTAGTAGACGATGTGAATCGGTCCTTCGGGCAACTCGAACCAGGTGATCGTCGCGTTGTCGCACAGCGTGAAACCGACCGCCGCGAAGGCCAACGCCCAGCCGTAGTAAAACGATCGCGTGAATAGCTCTTCGCCCAGTTCTTCATCGATCTCTTTGTTACCATGCCAGATCTTGTAAGTGAGCATGGCCCACGGAAACGTGACAAGCCCGAGCACTGCGACGGTGACGCTCCAGGCGAGCATGTTCCAAACGAATGAGTAAATTTCCATAGCCGCGCCGCCAGGCTCGCGACGCCATCGCGGCCAAATTGATCCGAATCGTGATTGATGGAGGGGAAAAGGAGGAAGCGCACAAAGAGTTGCGCGATTCGCTTTCCCACACCGGCATGACCCGGATCAGGTCCTAGGGTTTGCTCTCAGCCCATCCGAACCCGGACAGGCACCCCTAGCGAATACATGTTTAATGTAGGCGAAGCGACGCGGAAACCAAGGGTCGGTCCCCCGCGCCGTTTAGCGCTCGGATCATTCCACGCGATCGCTAAACAGCAAGCGGAAAGCGACGCTCACCCGCGTTGCGTCTCGCGGAGCAACATCTCATTGAGCCGCTTGGCGAACGACAACGGCTCCTTCATCTTCGAGCCTTCGAGAATCACCGCCTGATCGTACAACAGCCGCGCGGCGACTTCGAGCCGGGCGTCGCCGCGATCCTTCGCCAGCAACGCCTGCACAGCTTGCACGAGCGGATGCTCCGGGTTCACTTCCAACACGCGCTTGCTCTCGGGCATCTCGCCGTCTTGGCGGAACCGCCGCATCATCCGCTCCATGCTCGCTGTCATCGCGTGTTCGCCGGCGACGAGGCAGACCGCGCTATCCTTGAGCCGATTCGTCAGCCGAGCCTCGGCAATCTCCGGCAACTTCTCCTTCAGATACGCGCACAACGGTTGATAGCGAACCTTCGCCTCGTCCGACACACCCGACGAATCGCTGGCGACCTGATCGATCGGCTTTAGTACCTTTTCATTATAGGCATGCAGCGACCCGATCACGAACTCATCTGAGGGATCGATCAGTAGCAGCACCTCCCAGCCTTTCGCCTTGAAGCTCTCCAAGAGCGGCGACTGTTCTAGCATCTCGCGCCCATCGCCGCCGAGATAGTAGATCTCCGTCTGCTCGCCCGGCATGCGATCGACGTAATCCGCGAGCGTTGTGTACTTGCCGGCATCGGTCTTCGTCGATTCAAACAGCAGCAAGTCGGCCAGCTTCTTCTTGTTTTCGTAATCCTGATAGGCCCCCTCACGCAGGTATACGCCCATCTCGCGATAAAAGCTGGTGTACTTCTCGATGTCCTTCTGTTTCAATTCCTCAAGCGTCGCCAAGACCTTGGTCGTCAAGTTCGACTTGATCTTTTCGAGCGGCGCGCTTTGCTGCAACAACTCGCGCGACACATTCAACGGCAAGTCCGGCGAATCGACCACGCCACGCACAAATCGCAGGTATTTCGGCAGCAGCGTCTCGCAATCATCGAGGATGAACACACGCTGGATGTAAAGGTGCAAGCCCTTCTTCGATTCGCCGAACATCAGGTCGAATGGTTTATGCCCCGGGATGTATAGCAATGCCTTGAATTCGATATTCCCCTCGGCCTTGTAATGAATCGTCCGTAAGGGATTGTTCGTATCGTGAGCAAGATGCTTATAAAACGCGGCATGCTCGTCCTCGGTGATCTCATGCCGAGGCCGCAGCCAAATCGCCTTGCGGGCGTTGAGCGTTTCCTCGCTGGTCGTGCCGTCCTTCTCCACGTCAAGCACAATCGGATGCTCGACAAAATCGGAGTATTTCTTGATAAGCGTCCGCAGTGTGAACGAGTCGAGGTACTCGGCACAATCTTCGCGCAGGTGCAGCGTGATATCGGTGCCTCGTGCCGCTTTCTCGCATGGCTCGATGGTGAAATCGCCCTGCCCCGCGGACTCCCAGCGAACGCCGTCCTCCGGTTTGCCCGCCATGCGCGAGACAACGGTGACCTTGTCGGCGACCATGAACGAGGCGTAAAATCCGACGCCGAACTGCCCGATCATTTCGGGTCGTTCCTTCGCGTCGGCGGCTTTGAGACTGTCAAGAAACTCGCGCGTGCCGGACCTCGCGATGGTGCCGAGATGCTCGACAATCGTCTCGCGCGACATGCCGACGCCGTTATCGCGAATCGTCAACGTCCGATTGGCAGCATCGGGGATGAGCTTGATCTTCCAGTTGCTATCGCCTTCGACCACGCTGCCATCGGTGAGACTCTGAAACCGCACGCGATCCACGGCATCGGACGCATTGCTGATCAACTCGCGCAAAAAGATGTCCTTGTGCGAATACAGCGAGTGAATGATCAACTGCAATAGCTGCTTGAGTTCGGTCTTAAACTGCAACGTCTCGGCCATGGTGTCCCTCATAAGAGCTTGGCTTGATAATTGTGTCGGTCAAAGTGAATTATACGTGGCCGTCCAGATCGCTGAAAACCAAATACAATCAGGGATAGCACGAATGACATGGACGAGGAAATACCATGCAGGTATTTTACCTATCCGTGTCATTCGTGCTATTCGTGGTTGGATTCTAAGAGAGAGTGCGCTATTTCGTCTTCAGGCGATCTTCGAGTTCCTTGACAAGCCGACAGAATCCGGCCAGTTGGCCAAGTGGTTTCGGGCGGTTACTCGACGCGGTATTCAAGCAGTCGGCAGGGGATTTTGCCGTTGAAGAGGTCGAGGACGCGCGAGGGTTTGATGCCGATCTGCCGGGCGAGGAATGCATTGCCGGTGAAGACGTAGAGCGTCCAGCCTGGGCAGCGTTCGCGGACGACGTTGCCGAGCGTGCGGTGGAGCGGGACGAGGTCTTTTTCTTCGCCGAGGCGTTCGCCGTAGGGCGGGTTGATTAGGAGGATGCCGGGTGGGCCTTTGGGTGGCGTGAAGTCGGCGACATCGCGGCGTGTGAACTTGACGAGATGCCCGATTCCGGCGGCGCGAGCGTTGGTTTCGGCGAAGTGGATCGCGTCCGAGCGGATGTCCGAGCCGGCGATCACGCAAGGCAATGTTTGCGCGACGCCTCGGCGGGCTTCGTCGCGCAGATGCGTCCAGAGGGCGACGTCGTAATCCATCCAGCCCATGAAACCGAAGCGTTTGCGCGTCAGGCCTGGCGGACGATTTAGTGCGAGCCAGGCTGATTCGATACACAGCGTACCCGAACCGCACATCGGATCGATCAAGGGCACATCGCCGCGCCAACCGGTGAGCAGGATCAAACCGGCGGCGAGGGCTTCGTTGATCGGCGCTCTGGTGAGAATCGGTCGGTAGCCGCGCTTGTGCAGCGATTCGCCGGAGCTGTCGAGGCTGAGCGTGGCTTCGTTGCGGAAGATATGCAGGTTCAGGCCGACCATCGGAGTTTCGGTATCGACGCTCGGCCGGCGACCGACCTTGGCGACGAACTGGTCGCAGATCGCGTCCTTGACACGCAGGGCTGCAAACATGGAATGTGTGATCTCGGAATCGCGCACATTGCAATCGACGGCGAGCGTATGCTCGGGCGTCATGTAGTACGACCAGTCAATCGTCTGCACGGCGGCGTAGAGATCGTCGGTCGATTGGACGGGAATCTCGAGAATCTGCACGAGCACACGAATCGCGGTTCGCAGCCATAGGTTAGCGCGGTAGAGCACGGCGGTGTCGCCATGAAACTGCACGCCGCCGCGACCCGCTTCGACTTGCTCGGCGTTGATCGCGAGCAGCTCATCCGCAAGGACGTTTTCCAAACCGCGAGCACAGGTGGCAAATAGTTTCACATTTATTCCAAGCCCAGCGGGTAAGGTACTCCGAACCCCTGGGATGTTCGATTGCAAGAATCCCAGGGGTTCGGAGTACCTCACCCGCTGGGCTTGTTGCGATCACTTCTTCATGACGAAATCCCAGATCACATTGCCGTAGGCACCGTAGTTCGCGCGGTCCTCGGCAAGCAGATAGCGTTCGGCGACCAGGCGTTCGCAGGAGTCGTCGAGGTGCTTGCGGTATGCCTTTGCGTCGGGGTAGCGCTTGGTGATCGGCGCGCGCGGGTCGGCGGTCTTCTTGGCCACGGGGAACGGGATGAACGATCCTATCAGGCTTGCCAACACGCCATCGGCGCCGAACTCCTTGCGGCGAATATTCCAACCGGTGTACGTGCCCAACGGCACGGCGACTTCGGGCGGCAGCAGCATGCCGAGGTCGTTGCCGTCTGCGTCGCTCCTGGGCACAAGCACGATATAGTCGCCAATCTTGATCGGCGGTTCCTTGGTGATGATGCGCTTCGTCTCGAAGTCCGGGCCATAATCACGATATTGCGGCTGCTGAATGACCGTCGGGAAACGCACGCCGGGAATGGTTGGGAACCCAGTCGCCTTCGCGGTCCAGTCGGCAATCGTGCGATCGGCGTAGCGTGGGTAAACGCTGGCGGGCGGCGACTTATCCTCACGCACCCAGTCGTCGAGCGCAACGAGCAAACTACGCAGGAACGGGCGATAGTCGGCGAAGTTGATGTAGTTGTCGCTGATCGGTTTGGTCGGCGGAAACGCCGCCGGGCCGTGCTGCGTGCCGCCGAAACTGTAGATGCGAACGTTGTTGGGGATGTCCGCGTCGCTCTTGCCGAGCGGATCGGTGTGCAGGAGCGAGCCGGCGCGGTGCCAGTATTCGGCCGTGCTTTGCGTGTGCATGACCTTCGGCTGCGTCTTGCTCTTGGCATAGATGCCGAGGATGCTGTCGGTCTTTTTCGTAAACGGATCGGTCGATGGGCCATAAGTGAATGGGAACACGTCGGCGGGGTAGTGATGATCTTCGTGCTGCCCGTTGTGTCGAGTCGGCTGAGCGAAGCGATGGTTGAAGAACCCCAACCCGCCACCGGCGACGTGCGGTATCAGGCCCTCGAAAACGATTCGGCCTTGGGTATCTTCGTTGAAGCCTTCGTAAAGCAGATGGCGCAAGAACCGCCCGCTTTGCGAGACGCCGAACGAGAACGCACGGTTGATGACCGGCTTGCCGTTGCTCGCGCGGAGCGGGTTCTTCGTAGAGGCATCGTGGCGCAGAAACGAGATGAGGTCGCGGACGCCGGCGAAACCCGTGCCTTGTACGAGCGAACCCTCGGACTCACAGATTAGCTCGTAGAGCGAGCCTGGCTCGAACCCGTCGGCGAGTTCGAGATGGATTTCGGGCAGCGTTGGCGGGACACCTGTGGAAGAGCGCGTCGCGATTCGGATGAGCTTCCATTTTTCGCGCGAGACAATCTGGCGCGGTGCGTCGGCAGTGGCGCGTTTGGTCAGCACACCATTGGCTTCGCCAATCGTGGTCGGCGAATAGACGCCATGATTGGGCCGGCGCGAGAGCGACATCGCTTTGACCTTCGTGTCGCTGCTCATTTCGTAGCGAACGATGCCGCGAACGAGCTTGCCATTTTCATAGGCTTGTGGCGGTTGTAATAGCAGGCGGCCATCGCCGGGCAGCATTTCGCCGATCCAGCCGGACCAGACGACGGTGTAGCCTTTGCGCATCAGGAAGCCATCGCCGGCGGGATTGTTGCCGCCCGGAGATGGGCCACCGACGGGTCGGTTGAACATGCCGAGCGCCAGCTGACGACCGCGATTGTTGACATCATAGAAGATGGCGCCGTTGCCCTTGGCCGGATCTTTGGGCGTAAGGATGACGACATCGGCGGCGAACTCGACTTTCCCCTCGGCATTGCGCGGCGCGAGGTCGAGATCGATGATTCGCTGGTTGCGTGCATCCTTGGGATCGATCACATATCTCGCAATGGCGGTGATCTGATCGTACGGGCCTACCTCGCCAAACGCTTTGCCGGCGGCGAACGGCTCGCGCGTCAAGATCTTGAGATCGACGACCTCGGCGCGAGCCAAGCCGGCGAAGAGCACCAAAGCGGCGCAGCAACTCCCGATCCGATTGGATGTGGTCATGGCATCTCCCGGTTGGAAATAGTCCTAATCAACAGATTATGGAAAGGGAGATGAGGGAACTCGCGATTATTGACGTGAACGATAATGCCTCGGCGATCAGACTGCTGCTTACGCGGCCAGGATCGCCAAGTACCTGAATTGGATAATCTTGCGAGGCGTCACTCCGTCACTTCGATGACGATGGTTGACACGTTGTCGCGCGATCCCATGTCGAGTGCCAATTGGCCCAGGCCGTCGGCGCATTCTTGCACGTTCGGGGTTTTCAGCATGAACTCGAGGATCTTGTTGTCCGGCACCGGCCCAGTCAGGCCGTCGCTGCAAAGCAGGAAGCGGTCGCCTTTTTCGGTAGTCACGACGCGCGGGTCTGGGCCTTCGCCGTTTTCCTTGCCGCCGAGATATTTCCAGAGGTTGTTTTTCCAGCGATGGGTTTTTGCTTCTTCGGCGCTGATCGTGCCGTTTTCGACGAGAGCCTGGGCAAGGGAATGGTCCACGGTGAGCGGTTGAATCGTGTGGCCACGAATCAAGTAAGCACGCGAATCGCCGAAGTTGGCAATGAGCATTTCGTGGCGCTTGCGCCATAAGGCGAGGACGATCGTCGTGCCCATGTGTTTGAGGTCGCGGTCGAGTGAGCCCATCATCAGGATTTCTTCGTTGGCCTGCATGACCGCCTTGCGAATGACGGCTTTCGACTGCTCCGCGTCCAGGCTCGGAGTCAGGTTTTTCCGCAGTTCGCGCGGCACTACTTCGATCGCGAGTTTGCTGGCGATCTCTCCCGCCGCTTGGCCGCCCATGCCGTCAGCGACGATGCAAACCGACATGTCGGGGTAGGATTTCGCTTCGATGGAATCTTCGTTGTTCTCACGGTAGTTTCCAAGAAGAGTGCATTTACCGATATTCAAGTTCAAGGCCATGAGACTACCTCGAGGTTACCATGCGCGATTCCGTAGGGTTGGGATGAGGTGGATTAACCAGCCAAGTCACGAACCAAACGAACGTACAGACTTTTTTCATCATAGCATCCGTGTGACGGAACGCAATAGACGGTACTCGTTGTTAGTTGCGGTGCGCAGGCGAGCGTCCTTCGATTCCGCGCTCCGCTGCGCGGTTAACCACCAAGAGCGACGTAACACATACAATGCCACAATAGACCCGTCCACTATCTTCGTCGGACGGCGGTCGAGGCGGCTTGAGCAGCTTCCGCGTATTTGGCGGTTCTCCGGCGAAAGAGAGGCTTATCGTGCCTGTGCTCATGGAATTGCGGCGCATCACCATCAATGAAATCCACGACTCGCAAATAATTCTCCTGCGCGAAGTCGATGGCGAACGCGAATTCTCCATCGTCATCGGCCTTTTTGAAGCGATGAGTATCGATCGCCGAATTCGCGGCGTTCAGTTCCCGCGCCCGATGACGCATGACCTGATCTGCAGCGTCATCGATCTGCTCGGCGGCGACTTGCAGGATATCTTCATCAATGAACTTCGCGACCATACCTATTTCTGCAAGTTGCGTCTCCGTCGAGAAGGAGAGTCGGTGGAAGTCGATTGCCGACCATCGGACGCCATCGCAATTGCGGTTACGGCGAAGCTGCCGATCTATGTCGCTGCGGATGTTATCGAAGAATCGAACGAGGAGGCGTGAACCTTCCTCGTTTAGCGTTCGCGCGGCGTCTGGCGAACGCGAAACGAATACGCTGAATGTTCCCGCAAATCCGTTTACATCAACATTACCGCTCGCAGGCTCCTTTGCATTGCCATTCTTCGTCAGATTCCATTTCAGAATCTTTTCCGATTAGGTAATATTGGAGGTTGTTATCAACCTTCAACGCAGGGTCGGATCATGTGTGGCATTGCCGGTGCGGTCGATTTGACGGGCGGGCGGCTTCTGTCGCCTGATGTGTTGCGCGGCATGGCCGACGCCATCGCCCATCGCGGTCCCGATGAGGACGGCTACTTCCAGGCCGACGGCGTTTCGCTCGCCAATCGCCGGCTGAGCATCGTCGGACTCGCCGATGGCAGACAACCAATCTCGAACGAGGACGGCACTATCTCCGTCGTCTTCAATGGCGAACTCTTTGACTACCCCGAACTTCGCGCGAAGCTCGAACAGCGAGGCCATCGCTTCCGCACACATTGCGACACCGAGATATTCCCGCACCTTTGG
The DNA here is from genome assembly GCA_009697105.1 of Gemmataceae bacterium. Taxonomy (GTDB): domain Bacteria; phylum Planctomycetota; class Planctomycetia; order Gemmatales; family Gemmataceae; genus SIAQ01. Next base: position 46,098 of record SIAQ01000013.1, read on the forward strand.
GAAGAGTACGGTGAGCGGATGTTCGATCACCTGCATGGCCAATATGCCGTCGCACTGTGGGACTCCAAAGTCAAACGCCTGATCCTGGCCCGCGACCGCTTCGGCATCTGTCCGCTCTACTGGGCACGGCGAGGCGATTGGCTCCTCTTCGGCAGCGAAATCAAAGCGATCCTCGCCTCCGGCATGGTCACACCCAAAGCGGACCTTCGCGGCATCAACCACGTCTTCACCTTTCTCGGCACGCCCGGCCCCGTCACCTGTTTTGACGGCGTGTCGATACTGACGCCCGGGCATTATCTGGACATTCCCCACAAGCCTGATGGTTCACGTACGATGCGTGATCGCATCCATTTCGAGATCGACTTCCCCGATGCGGGGCACGAAGATCGCCGCGACGACAAGGTCCTCATCGATGAACTGGATCAGCGCTTGCTCGCAGCGGTCGAACGCAGGCTACGTGCGGATGTGCCTGTCGTTTCGTATCTGTCGGGCGGCGTCGATTCGAGTTTGGTCGTAGCGATGGCGTGCAAGATTCGCGGTAGCGCGATCCCGACGTTCACGATCCGCGTCGATGACCCGAACCTGGACGAAACCTCGCAGGCCGACATCGTCTCGCGCCATTTACACTGTAACCCGACGATCGTGAACTTTGGTGCCGACGAAGTTCTTCGCACCTACCCGCGGCTTGTGCGTGCGGCCGAGAGTCCCGTGATCGACACGTCGTGTGCGGCGTTGCTGTTGCTGGCGCAGGAAGTGCATCATCAAGGCTACAAGGTCGCGCTATCAGGAGACGGGGCGGACGAATGGCTGGCCGGCTACCCGTGGTACAAGATTCACAAGATGCTCAGCTGGTTCGACATCATCCCCGGCGTGAAGCTCAGCGACGCGGTTCGACGGTTGTTCCTGAAGTTGGGCGGATCGCCGACGTTTCCGCATGACGTAATTCAGCGCTCGCGCGACGCCCTCGGCGGGCCGAGTCCGTGGATGGACATCTACGGCCTTGTCAGCTTGTCGAAGCTGCGGTTCTTCGGACCGGAGTTGCGCGAGGTGATGGCGGCGAATATTCCGTATGCCGACGTTGGCCTAAATCTCGATCGCGCAAAACGCTGGGATCCGCTCAATCGTGCCCTCTACGTCGGCGCTCGCATCCATCTGCCGGGCTTGCAGCTGCACGCCAAGGGCGACCGCATCGGCATGCACAACTCGGTTGAGATTCGCTATCCGTTCCTCGATGAAGACGTCTATTCGTTTCTCGCCGGCATAAACCCGCGGCTCAAGTTGCGCGGGTTCAGCGACAAGCACATCTTGCGCAAAGTTGCTGAGCGCTATCTTCCCAAGGAAATTGCCTGGCGTAAGAAGGCAATGTTCCGTGCACCGTTCGACAGCTTTCATTGCGAGCGACCGCCGGCATTTGTCGATCAGCTGTTCAGTCCGGAATCGCTTCGCAAGACCGGATATTTCGATGTTGAAACCGTACAGCACTGGCGCAAGGCGTTTCGGCAGATGCGGCTCGGCTCGACGCAACGCACCTCAGTCGAGATGGGCTTGGCAGGCGTGCTCTCGACACAGCTTTGGCATCAGACGTTTATCGACGGCAGCCTCGCGGATACGCCGAAGGAGATAGCAGGCAGCTATCAGCCCGCAGCTCTCAGCCATGTGGCGGTTGGATCTGGCTAAGAGTGGACAGCTCTCGGCTGCTAATGAATCGCAACTGGGATATAATGGGGATTGTTGTCCTAACCAAGGAGGTTCACGTGACTATCGAAATTTCCGACTCGTTGCGCGACTGGATCGAATATCAAACGAAAGTCGGCGGCCACAAGAATGGCGCTGACTACGTGGAGAACATGATTCGCAAGCAACAGCAGGCGCGACAACGCATCGACGACGCCCTGCGTGAAGGCCTGAACAGCGGCGAGGCGATTGAAGTGAACGAGGCCTTCTGGGCCGAACGATGGCGAGAATTGGAGGAAGTGCTTGACAGTAGGAAGGACTCGGCAACATGAGCTTCATTCTACGAGTCCGTCCACAAGGCGGTCGAGATATCGATCGATTCGTCCGTTACTTGGCCGTACACGTAAGCGAAAACATTGCACGCTGGTTTCTCCTTAAGACAATCGAACTGTTCGGCAAGCTGGAAACGCACTTGGAGCACGGTTCACGTTGAGATTCTTCGGACCCAAGATTTGACGGAATCTTGTATCGCACGCCCGGGCGGTTCAAGAACCATGTGGTTTTCTACCAGGTTCTTGAAGACGCCGTTGAGATCATTCGTGTGCTGCATGCGTCTCAAGACATGGAGCAAGCGTTGCACCAGATGGACAATTAAACTTGTAGGGAAAATTCCAACTCCAAACATTCCTGATAAACCGATTCCAAAAAACCACAGCCCATTTCCTTATAGACCTCGAAACAGGCCCCCATAATCTTGTAGTTCTCCTCCTTAAAAAGGAGCTCCATGCATTTCTCCTTTTTCGTGTGTTTCGTGATACCTACCGCCAAATTCTTTGCGAGCCGCGTAGGTTTAACTTCGCGCAAGTTCAGAATGCGAATCACGAAAGAACGAAAGTTCGAAAACACGAAAGAGGAACACTAAATATTTTTTTTGTGATTTCATGCTTTCGTGTTTTCGTGATTCGTATTGGATTTCGACTTGGCCTCGCTGTGTGTTTCGTGGTTAATTTCCCAGCAAATGCTCCATGATGTACAGCTCTAGCCCCTCGTAATCGCGCTCCGCTTTGAACGCTTCGACCTTCGCCACGTCCACGCTGCGCACGAGATCCACCATGCGTTCAAAGATCGCTTTGCTGTTGCTCAGGTGCTTGGTCTGGTCGGCCTGTTTGGTTGTGCGCATCGCTTTCACGTCCAGGCCGATGCAGCCGTCGAATCCGCCGCGCTCGAGTACCCACACCGTGTTGAACGCTCGGCGAAGATCGACGCTGCCGAAGGTTTTATCCTGGTCGTACTTCAAGCCGTTCTGATCGTTGAGGTGCACGCTCCAGAGCTTCTTGTGCCACAGCGAGTAAGCCATATCGTCGGACGGATCGAGGCCGGCGAGGATTGAGTGGGCGGACTCAATCAGCACTCCGACTCGGCTCGGGTCGGCGGTGCGATACACCAGGCCCATGAAATGGCCGACCGTCGGGCAGTAGGCTTGATCCATCGGCTCGTTTGGCTTCATCTCGCCAAGGATGCGGATGCCCTTGTGGTGCTCGAGCATCGCATTGACGGCATCAACGATTCGGCCCACGGCGGTGATCGCGCATTTCGATTCGCGGATGTACGAACCTTCGCGCGCGAGCCACAGGACCATGTCCTTGCAGCCAATGGCGTTGGCGATGTCGATGGCGCGTTTGGAGCGCTCGATGGCGTACTTGCGTTCGCTGGCGTTGTTCGACGTGTAGCCGCCGTCGATCGTCTTGCGATCTTCCCAAAGGCGCGGCGCGATGAACTCGCAGAACAGGCCTTCGCCTTCGAGCATCTTCTTGACCTTGGCGACACCCTTCATCGTCTGGATGGCGTCGAGGTCGGCGGGTACGACATCGTCATCGTGGAACTGCACGCCGTCGAAGCCGAGCTTTTTGTATTCGCGAATCTTGGCGGCAAAGGCGACTTCCTTGCGTACTTCGGGGCCGAATGGATCACGGCCCTGCGAGATGTTCCAGGGGCCGAACGTGAAGCGGTATTTCGTGGCGGACATGGGGTGATACTCCGACGAGGGTGGTGGTTGGTTTTATTGCAAGCCCGCAAGCTCCTGCGTCGCCTGCGGGCTTGGAGGTTATTCATACGCAATCGCATTGGGGATGCGTTCACGCACAGCATAGAGCGCGGGCCCTAGACCGGCGAGCGTGGCGACGAGCATGGCGGACAGGGCGATCGCCGCACTCGCCGCCCAGGGGAGATACATCGGGAACGTGTAGCCCGCTTCCTCCAGGAATACGATCTGCAGCGCGTACCACTGCAACGGGATCGCGAACAAGACGCCCAGAACTGAGCCGATGATGCCCATCAAGCACGCCTCGGCCAATACGAGATAGACGACCTGCGCCTGCGACGCACCGATCGCCCGCAGCAGCCCCATCTCACGCCGACGTTGCAGCACGGAGATCAGCAGGGCCGTGATGACGCCCAGTGCCGCCACCAGGACGACGACGATCTCCTGGCCGAGGGCGATGCTGTAGAGTTTCTCGATCATCGCCTTGATGTGGTCCTTGAGTTCCTTGCGGGTGAGAGCGTGCAGGTCGTGTTGGGCGCCGAGCTTGGCGATAATCTTGTCCTTCACCGCGCTGGGGTCGGCGGTGGATTTAACGTAAACATCGAACACGTTGACGGTGGTGTCGTTCCAATGATGGATGTAATCCTTGCGGTTCATGAAGATCGTGCCAAGGTTCCAGCTATAATCGACGATCGTGCCTATGACCAGGAACGTGGCGTCGCCTCTGGGCGATTTGAGCGTGATCGTATCGCCCTTGTGGACGTGGTGCAGTGCGGAAAAATTGGCGCTGACGATGACGGTATTCGGCTCGTGCTCCATCCGCTTATATAAGTCAAGATGGTCCAGATGCGTGAGCCGTTTTTGATCGAGCACCCAATGGCGGTCGGCGACGGTGGTCATGATCGCGACCTGATCATGGCGGAACGGCACGCCGGTCAGGAAGCGGACTGGCGTGACTTCCTCGACTTCGGGGAGCTTGCGTAGCGCGTCGCCGAGCGCTTCCTCCATCGGCGTATTCTGCCCGCCGGACCCGACGGGACTGCCGGAAGTGACGATGACATCAGCGGAGATGGTGTCGTCCACCCATGTCATAATGGTTTCGCGATTGCTGCGGATGATGCCCGCGGTCTCAACGATCAGGCAGACGCCGGCGGCGAGAGCGGCGATCACCATGCCGGTGCGGCCCGGAGCGCGGATGAGATTGTCGGCGGCGATACGCCATTCGATCGGGAAGAAGCGGCGCGAGATCGGCATCAGCATTCGAGCGGTGATTTGGGCACACAACGGCGCCGACAGCAAGGCGCCGATCATCACCATACTCAGGCCACCGTACGTGCCCCAACGCTTTGGCAGGAGATCACGGCAGAAGATCATCGCCATTCCGCCGAGGATGAGGAAGCAGGTCGCGCCGATGTGCAAGAGCAGGTGCGACATCGTCTGCTCTTTCGGCGTGCGCCGGACAGCCTCGGCGGGTTTCTCATACGCGGCTTGAACGGCAGGCTTGAGCGAGGCGACCAACGCCGACAGGATGCCAACGCACGTCGCCAGGACCGAGAGATCCCAGGTAAGTTCGACTTGTTTGGTATTCATGGTCGCGAAGATATCGCCGACGGCGTCTTGCATCGGCTGAAGTCCGATGTAGGCAAAGCCGACGCCGAACGGGATGCCGAGGGCCGCGCCGAGCGCGCCGAGCACGATGGCTTCGCCGGCGAAGAGACGCCAGACCTGCGTGCGTGTCGCGCCGACCGCGAGCAAGATGCCGATCTCGTGGCGGCGTTCCGCGACGGAGACGGAGAGGGCGTTGTAAACGAGAAACATGCCGACGATCAGCGCTGCCACGCCGCACATCGAAAAGCCGGTCTTCATACCGACCATGGCGCTTTGGAGCGATTGGTTTTGCTCCTCCATCGTCCGCACATGGGCGCGATTCTTGAGAACCTCTTCGATGTTGGCCCGTGCCTTTTTCGCATCGGTGCCTGGCTGTAGGGCGATGTCGATGCGTTTCACTTTGCCTGCGGGAACGCCGAGCACTTCCGCAGCGTGCGTCATGTCGAGGATCACGAGATAGCCTGCGAACGCCGCCAGGTTGCTGTTGGAAGCTTTCGGCTCGACCGCGGCGATGCTCGTCAGCTTGTAGCGTTTCTTTTTTTCGAGATCGAATTGCTTGTGGCCGGCCTGATTCGCAGTCGGCTCGTTTGCCAGATCGATGTCCAGCTGCTTGCCAAGGATCGCCGGGATCATCACGGCCTCAGGCATACCGAACCGCACGGCGGCCTCGTTCAAGGCGCCAATCGCCCCCAATCGGCCGTACAATTCGGTCTCGTTCTGGTCGAGACGAAAATGCTCCTCGAAGGCGCTGGCCTTCTTGGCGTCACGCCTCATATCAAAACCCATGACCATCACGGGTATCTTTTTCTCACCAATGACGATGCGTGCCTGGCCGAAGATTTTCGCGTCCACTTCCTTGACGCCAGGCACGCCTTGAAGCTCCTTGACGAGGCTGAGTTCGATCGGAAACTCGCCGTTGGTAATGATGAAGTCGATCGTCCCCGCCATCGGATTGCCCGCGGCGAGCGTCGCTTTGGACATGGTCTCGCTCAGCGCCTGCGTGGCGACGAGAGTGCCCACACCCAACATGATGCTCGCGACGATCAACATCGCACGGAACCATCGGCGGGAGAGGTAGCGAAGACTAAGCGTGCGATAGAGTGACAACATGTCGGAGGTTTTCTTGGATTCGTTCTTCGGATTCCACCCGCCCATCGCGGATGTGCACAATGCGATTGCCGAACCGTGCCGCGTGAGCGTCGTGGGTGACCATGACGACCGAACGTTTGCCCGGTTCCGGTAAACTGGCGAGTAGCCTCAATATCTCTTCGCTCGTTTTCGAGTCGAGGTTGCCCGTCGGTTCGTCGCACAGGACGGCTTCGGGGTTGATGACCAAGGCCCGTGCGATGGCGACGCGCTGCATTTCGCCGCCGGACATCTCATCGGGAAAATGCTCGGCGCGATCGCGCAGACCGACACGCTCCAGGCCCTCGTAAGCCGGGATCAACGCCTTCGTTCGACCCATGCCGGCGAGCAGCAAGGGTAGGGCGACATTCTCGACAGCTTTAAGCGTTGGCAGCAGGTTGAAGAACTGGAAGATAAACCCGACGCGTTCTCGGCGAAGGGCGGCTAACTCGCGATCGGACATCTTATGCAGCGCTCGTCCGTGAAAGAAGACTTCGCCCGTGGTCGGTGTGTCGAGAGCGCCGAGCAGATGCATTAGCGTCGATTTCCCGGAGCCGCTTGGACCCATAATCGAGACGAATTCGCCGGTTTCGATGCGCAAACTCACGCCCTGCAGAGCCTTGACGATGCGCACGCCTTGGGGGTAGTGCTTGGTGACGTCCTTCGCTTCCATCATGAGTTGCGCACCATTCACATTGTCGCAGGCTTCAGTATATGCCGCTTGCGATTTAGCGATCTCTACGTGCCATGCGAGCGCTAAATCGCAAGCGGAGTCACATGCAAATACCCATGTCCCAGGCTCCAGGTTTCACGCCTATTGTACGGTTTTTCGTAGGCGAGTCACTTGCCAATGAGCGCCTTATAGGCGTCCTCGTTGAAACCGACATAGAGCGTCTTGCCATGCTTGATGGTCGGGGCGCGTAGATTGCCCGTCGGACCGAGCATCATGCCGGCGAGCGTGTCATCGTCGGGGCGTTGAGAAGCCAGATCGAGCGTCACACACTTTTTACCCTTGGCAACGTGGATGACCTCGACCGATTGCGCCAGCGCGAGCGCCTCGGGTCGGCCTTGCTTGGTCTTGTTCGCGTCCACGATTGTGTTCACTTCCGCAGTGTGATGCTCAAGGAACCCCTGAGCTTTTTTGCACGACGTTCAGGATTTACGGAAGTACATCCAGTCGATCTTCTTTGGCATAAAGGTTCCCCGAATATATTGACATCATTCCCAAAACAGTATTTAAGCCATCCCCGCCTTGCCTTTTCCGGGTCGGCTAATTCTACAGCGCTACCTGATTCCTAACGTCCTTGATAATAAAGAACTTATGGAAAAAACAACACGCTACCACATTTGAATGGACATATGTATCATTGCCGTCGGTTGTTCATTCATTCAAAGCAGTTGCGGTTTGTGTACAAATGCTAACCAGCGCTGTAGAACTAATGCGTGCAGTCGTTGATGGAGCGTTGCGGTCGTCATGCGTTTACTATACCGCAAGCGGGTGGGAATATCGCTTTTTCCGAGCCTGAGCGCCAGCGAAGGGCAGCGTTGGCCCTTCGCTGGCGCTCAGGCTCGGATCGATGAGACGTGCAAACTGATTGGCCTCTGTTTTTGCTCTGGACAGACCGCGCGAAGTATGGCATATCCGCGCCCATCACTTGAGCCAAAAAATAGAATTCGTCGGCCACGCTTGTTGGGGGAGCGTGGGATCGGCAAGCATTTGCGGGGATAAGGCCATGCGTTGGAGAACGACCGCGTTGACTTTGTTTTTTACCTTGGGCGTCGCTGGCCTGGTTTGCGCCGACGACACCGGGAACTGGTTCACGCGCATGTTCTCGCTCGGCAGTAAGAAGGCCGACAGCGATAAGAAAACGCCAGGCAAAGGCGACGCCGACCAGGCCGACGAAGGGGTCCCCGGATCGCCCAAGGCCAAGCCGCGAAATCAACAGGCGGCCCAGGATTGGCAGCGGCGGTTGGATGTCTGCACGCGATTGCGCGAAGTCGCCAACGAGACAGGCGATCTTGCTCTGGAGCGTAAAGCGGAGGAATTGGAGAAGCGCGTATTCGAGGCCTACAAAGCAGCCAACAACCGGAACGATACCGCAATGAAGGTAATCGGGGAAGTCAGCGTAAAAGATCTGAAGGCGCTCGATAAAGCCGGGAAGGGGAAACGCTGATGAAACGAGGAATACCCGCTGCTCTTCTGTTGGGCATGCTGATGTGCGTCGGCTGTATCACGACGGCGCCGCCGGACCCGACGAAGATGACGGTGAAGGCCGCGCCGTACCTGCCCCCGCCACCGCCTCTGGTGACACCCGATCGTATCACGCCGACGAATGGGCACCTGATCGCACAGAGCTTGACCGATGAACTCGACTATGAAGCGCGCCTGGCGACAATGCCGGCACCTTGATCGCCGCTTGCGGCTTAGCGCTCACGGCACGCCGCGCGAACGCTAGGCCGCAAGCGGAAACCAGGAAAGAATCAACGCGGGAGGCAGGCACTCCCGCTCGCAGGTCGGACGCCTTTCGGGGGAAAGGCTCCGACCTGCTTTTTTTACGCACTTCTAGCGATATAATACTTCACCTAGAACGTAGACTTACCACAAGGGAATTTGAACCCCCAGGAATCGCTGCGATCATCCTGGGGCTTGGGGGAGTAATAGGTTTTATTAGGTTGCGGAGTTCATCGCCATGCGTGTGCCGATCGCTTGGGGCAGACAGTTGCTGGAGCTGGATATTCGTGAGGAGAACCTCGTGCTGGCGACGCGCGCGCCGATTACCGAGAACCTCGCCGATCCCGTCAAATCCATGCGCGACGCGCTGGAACACCCGATCGATTATCCGCCGCTTCGACAGTCGCTCACGCCGGCGGACTGCGTCGCCGTCCTTGTGGATGAGACGATACCGAACCTTGGCCAACTCTTAGTCCCCGTGCTCGAACAAATCCACGCTGCTCGGGTGCCGCCTGATGCGATTACGCTGATCTGCCCCTCGACATCCGCCAAGCAACCATGGCTCGACGACCTGCCTGACGAATTTCAGGATGTGCATGTCGAAATCCACCAACCCGGCGACCGAAAGAAACTCGCCTACCTCGCAGCGACGGGTGAAGGCCAGCGGATCTATCTCAACCGTACCGCCGTCGATTGCGATCAACTCGTTGTCATGACCCGGCGAAGCTATGACCCTCTGCTACGCATATCAGGCGCGGAAACGTCACTCTACCCGGGCATTACCGAAGAGGCGGCCATCCAGGAACTCCGTACAAAGCTGACAAGCCGACCGCCGGGGAAGATGCCGTCGTCCCTTCAGAAGGAAGCGCGCGAGATCGCGTGGTTGCTCGGTGCCCCGTTTTTCGTACAGATCATCGATGGCGCCGGCGATGGCATCGCCGACATTCTGTCTGGCCCGCTCGAATGCAGCGACATCGGGATCGCGCGATTAAACACGCGCTGGCGCGTTGAGGTTACGAGGCCTGCGGATGTCGTCGTCGCCAGCATCACCGGCGATCCCGCTCGGATAACAATGCACGATCTGGCGCAGGCGTTCTTTCACGCTTCGCGCGTGGTGCAGCCGGGCGGCAGCATCATCCTCCTCACCGAAGCTGCACCGGAGCGAGGTCCCGCGTTTGGCATGATGCGCGGGCATGACGACCCATCGCAGGCGCTGTCGTCGCTGATGCTTGAGATGCCGCCCGATCTCGCGGCCGGCTTCATGTGGACGACGGCAGCGGAACAGGCGCGGCTTTATCTACATAGCGGATTGAATGCGGATGATGTGGAAGACCTATTTGCGGTACATGTCGAGCATGCGACCCAAGTGCGAAATTTGCTGACGGAAGATGCGAGCTGCATTGTGCTGTCGGATGCGCACAGGACGCTGGCGGTGCTTCTTTAGCCGCTCGCCTTGGGCGAGCGCGGACCATGCGCTATGCGATTGCAATAAGCAAGTTCGCGCTCGCCCAAGGCGAGCGGCTAAACAATTAACTCAATTTATCCGTAAATCCCGCGAGACGCTGGCTGCGGCTTGGTTGCCGTAGCTTCGCCAGGCTGCGCGATTCGATCTGCCGAATCCGCTCGCGCGTGATGCCGTAGGTCTGGGCGACCTCGTCAAGCGTATGCGGGTGGCCGTCCTTGAGGCCGAAACGCATTTCGATAACCTGGCGTTCGCGCGGCGTGAGCGAACGGAGCACCTCGGCGATGCGTTCCTTGAGCAGATTGAAGTCAACGCGATCACCCGGACTAATTGCGTGGCGGTCGTCGATGAAGTCGCTTATGGCGCGATCCGCATCATCCCCCATCGGCTCGTGGAGACTGAGCGGATTCTTGGCGATGGCGCGGAGCGACTTGGCTTCCGCCGCGCTGGTGCCGAGCACTTTGGCGATATCCTCGATGGCCGGTTCGCATCCGGTTTTGACGATCAACTCACCGCGAACACGTTCGATTGCCGCCAACATACTGACCTGATGGCACGGCACACGCACTGTGCGAGCGTGATCGGCGAGGGCACGCTGAATACCCTGGCGGACCCACCATGTTGCGTAGGTACCGAACTTGAAACCCATGCGATGCTCGAACTTATCAACCGCACGCATCAGGCCGCGATTGCCTTCCTGAATCAAGTCGGCGAACGACAAACCACGGCCACGGTATTTCTTGGCGATCGACACGACCAGGCGCAAATTGCCCTCGGCCAATTCGCTGCGCGTGCGGAAATAGATCACTTGCCGATGGCGAATGACCTTGAGCAGGCGCTCCATGTCGTCCGGCGTGGCGAGTGTTTCGTGCATCATGTCGCGCAGCTCTTTCACCGCGCGCGTTTGCAGTTCGCGCTGGACGGCGGATCGGCTGGTGCGGTTCGCTTGGCCTTCCACCTCGCGCATGTGGTTCAGCAATCGCTCGAATTCTTCGACCATCGCGTCAAGCAGTTCGGTTCGTGGCGACAGCTCGTACATCAAATGGAGGGCTTTGCGAACCTGACGATGACGATGCTTGCCCAGACGCGATCGGCCATCCTCTGAGCGAGCACGTTGATGGGCGGCAAAGTCCTTCGAAGCGGAACGGCGGAGGCTCTTCAACGTCGAGAGATTGTGGGGCAGCTTGGCGAGGACTCGTTCGCGCGTCAGCCCGATGCTGTTGACGACATCGATCTGTGGATCGATCGCAATGGCTCCCGCCTGAATTCTCTCGAAGAGCGTGATGAGGCGGTCATGCGCCCACCACGAAAACATGATGGCTCGGCGGTAGCGCAGGCGAGCACGTTCAAGCCTCATGGCGAGGTGAAGTTCTGAGTCGCGGTTGAGCAGCGGGATCGCGCCCATTTGCTTCAGGTAGAGTCCGAGCGCATCGTCAGCGCCGCCACCGTGCGACACGGCTTCCTCGTCGTGCGGCGCGAAGTCGTCGTCGACTGCCTGAAAGCTAACATAGGTTTTGTGAATACTCATCGCGGCCTCTTCCGTTCTCGGAGGAATGCTATTTAGCAAGGGCGTGTGACCTTGGGGAAACGCCAATCCCTGCGCGGGTTGGGGCCAATACCTAATTATAGACTACTCCCAAGCGTCCTTTAGGCGTCGCCTAGGAAAAAATCGGCATTCTGTCCTAGAAAAGACTCCTGTACCTGGCAAACAGTTCACATTTTTTGGGAAATAGTCAGCGAAATCGGCAGGCCATACGTGAACGCGCGACCACTAGGTGGTCTCGCATACGAAAGTTGAGGCGTTTTTTCGGCGTCTGCGAATATTTTCATTCCGATTAGGAAATCTCTCTTGTCTGGGGTTTTCGCATGAGATACGATGGAGTTGATAAACTGTGTTACTGATTACCAGCTTCTGCGCTCATCTGGGATATCCCCAACGCTAGCCGCAAGCCGCAAGCGGAAAGCAGGACATGAGAAGTTAATATTCGGTTTTCCTAAACGGACACGGAAGTCCCTCCACTTTTTTGGAAGGGGGTTCGGCGATGGATGCGTCAACCTTCTCGATCACGTTGCCTAGCCAACTGCGAATGCTTTCGGTTGCTCGCAGTTTCGTCGATGCGGTTTGTCAGGCCTGTCGGCTTGACCGTGGCACGTCGCATGCGCTCATCATCGTCACCGGTGAAGCGTTTTCCAACGTCATTCGGCATGCTCACGAAAATCAGCCGGGTCGGCAGATCGAGATTCAACTGCAAATATTAGCCGACACGGTCGTGCTTACATTCATCGATCAAGGCGCGCCGTTTGACCTGAACGCTGTACCAATGCTACCACCGGGCGAGCTGCGCATCGGCGGGCGTGGCGTGTATCTCATGCGGACGCTGATGGACGAACTTTCCTGCGGGCCATGCCCATCTGGCGAGCGGGGCAACATCCTACGCATGGTAAAACGCTGCCACGCCGGCGACGCTCGCGCGTGCGGATGAGGCGATGTCGCACATCTGATCTGATCAGACCCGCGCACGCAGTAAGCGGTTTGAGAACATTCAAACCGCTTACTGCGTGCGCGGGTCTGATACAGAGTACGCCCTATGACGCAGGAACCGTTTATCACACATCGCGCCCACGAAAAGATGAAAAATCTCCCACGCATTCACGCACACTTATCCGTGGCGCGACGATAATTGATTTGTAAGACGGCAAAGGTGTTCTTCTAATGAACACCTCTTGGCAACACGTCCGACGATTCTACCCGTTCGCATGGATTTCGCGATCTACGGGTTGATTTCCGAGGACTCGGCTTCCTAAAATACCTGAGTCGCTTGCTACATGTCATCTGCGAGCAAGGCCTTAGGGGAGTACAACCCGATGCACGAACACGGCCCCGATGAGCTGGTCGGCCCCCTACGCGGGTCCACGGCTTGGTGGCGAGGCATGGGTGCCCAACCAGAAAACCACGACGACGGACCGCCAATCCAAACCAAAACTACGCGAAAGCCATGCGCTCCCAAAAAGGCCGGCACTCCCATTCGCAGGGAACTCGTCGAGCGCATTCGCGGCGAAATCGCCGCGGGCACCTACGACACCGAGGAAAAGTGGGACGCAGCACTTGACCGGTTGCTTGATCGTCTCGAAGTGGACGATTGAACGTCCGTCGTTCGATACCCAAGCGGCTCACATCACGTATAATGACATCGCTTCGCCATATAGCCCGCCATTTATGGCGGGTTCGCAAATCCCCCGCCATAAATGGCGGGCTATATGGGTAACTATTGCGTGGGATCGAATGTGAACGTATTGCCTTCTGTCGAGGTTTCTCAATCTCCCGAGGAAAAGTTCCGCGAGTACCTCGCGAGTAGGCCGCGCGCGCAGCGATATACAACGCAACAGCGCGATATGGTGAAGTACATCTTCAGCAAGCACAACCATTTCGATGCCGAAGAACTGATCGATGAGATGAAGGGCGAAGGCTTCCAGGTGAGCCGAGCCACGGTCTACCGCACGCTCAATAAACTCGTTGATGCCGGGCTGCTGCGCCGTATCAACCTCGGCGAGCGTACCGTTTTCGAGCACGACTACGGCTATTCCCAGCACGATCACCTGCATTGCGAAAAATGCGACGCCATGATCGAGTTCCTTGACCCGCAGATCGAAGCGTTGATCCGTTCCGTTTGCTCGCAATACGGGTTTTATTTCACAGGACACACCTTCGTTGTGCGTGGACTTTGCGCGGCATGCAATCGCGCCCGCACGACAAAGCGCCGGCTGGACTTGGTGTGATCGTTGGGCGAATTCGCGTGCCAAGGTCCATCGCATGGAAACCGCTTACTGCGTGGGCGGCTCTAAAATGATTGCGGAACGCGACTCCTTAATCGCCGCGTTCTAAATTCAACAACTGTGCTTTGCGCGATATATCCCAGCGATAACCGGCGAGATTGCCATCGGCTCGCACCACGCGATGGCATGGCACGATCAACGCGATTGGATTGGTCGCACACGCCCTCGCCACCGCTCGAACCGCTCGCGGTTTGCCCAATCGCTGGGCCAACGCGCTGTAGGTTGTCGTCTCACCGAAGGGAATTTTGCATAGCTCCTGCCAAACCATCTGTTGAAATGGCGTGGCGGCCATATCCACCGCCAAATCGAAACTTCGACGCTCGCCTGCCAGGTAAGCTGCCACTTGCCGTGCCGCAGGCGTTTCGTCCTGTCGCACGGGAAGAGTTTCGGGGTAGATATCGGCCAAGGTGTGCTGTGCATCTTGCTTCCGCCCGGCCAATGCGACCGCGCAAACCCCGGCGTCGGTTTCGCCGACGATTACCCAGCCGAACCGCGTTGAAAATGTCCCGAAGCGAACGGCAGCGGGCGCTGATTCGAAGAAACGAAAAAGTATCGCCATTTGTGAGATTTCACTCCATGATCGGATTCTTGACTCACCCCGTCATTCTACTGACCATCGGCGGCGCTGCGGGAACGAACCTCCGGTATTGGCTGGGCCGAACGATTTGGTTCTGGTCCCATCAATCGACGCAGCCGTTTCCGTTGGCGACGTTTCTGATCAACGTCACCGGGTCGCTGCTGTTGGCGTTGCTGGTTTTGCCTTTTCGCGAACGCATGCCGACGTGGTACATTCTGCTCGGCGTGGGCTTTTGCGGCGGGTACACGACGTTTTCGACGTTCGCGCTGGAAACCGTGGAATTGATCCGCGTCTATCATCGACCGGATATTGCGTTTGCGAACATTCTCGTCAGCGTGGTGGCGGGTTGCCTGGTTACGTGGATGGCGCTGGCGGGCGCGGAACGATTCTATCCGCTGCCGTCGCCCGGACCGGCGGTCATGGAAGTGGCAGATCCTGGAAAGCAAATGGAACCGTGATCGCAATCACTCGGTTTGGCATCGTCATTTTCAACGCATAGTCGTCAGCCGCGGCAGGCAGTAGAACCCCGCCGCGCGGCGTGAATTCGTAGCGAAATCGCAGACCGGTTTCAGATGCCAACGGTTCCTCACCGAGCGGTTCCAAGGTGTAGCTTTTCTTCAGCGTCGGCGAAGCCCACGCCAGCCAAACGCGATTGTTGTCCATCCAACTCTGGAACGACTCCAACGGCACAATCGCACCCTTGGGATATTCGATTTGCACGTCGATCGTCCATCGTGTTGGCAGTTGCTTGACACCGACAATGTTAACGATGACGCCTTCCTTGGTTGAGGTCTGCTTGACGGCAGGTTTCGCGAAACGGAATTCGAGCATCTGCGGGATCGCAATAACCCGTAGCGTGCCCTTGAGCGAATCGATCTTCGCGACGGCACGATCCGGCGCAGCCATGCGCAGCTCGACCTCCGCCGCCCCCGAACCCGCCACGCCGCGAACCGATTGCCGTTCCAATTTCTCCGTGGTCTTCCCGACAACGATCGCACCGCCCTCGACGTTCAGATAGAGTGGCTTCAAACGAGGCTCCCACATGGTTTCGAGAGTCACATTGGCGAAGCGCGACTTGGTCTCATCGTCACGGGTGACACTTATGCGCTTGAGCGCAAACCGAAACAATCCGCTGGTGTCCACGCGCAGATTCCGGTACGGCCCATCGACGAGTACGATCCCGCCATCGGGTTGGTAAACCGAATAGGAGACGCCCGCCTGCTCGCACAGCGCGTCGAGCGTTGGCCAAAACGACGCAGGCTGAGCGGGCATCGTCAGTTTTCGTGCACTCGGCGTCAATCGGCGGTCGCCGATCACGTTGCCCGTCTGTGCTTGAATTTCCGCTATCGCCGTCGTGAGGTCGAGTTCCTTGGCCGAGAATGCGATCGCTTTGGGAGCCAGGTCCTTATCCGCCGATGAAGTTCCCGCGATGATGTGAAAGGTGAGAGAGAACGAGAACAGGGATAATAAAATGGCGATACGATGCGTCATGGTGTGAACTCCAGGCGAAGAGGATTGGCCCGAATGGAGGACGATGGGGAACGGGTAACCTAACCCCGCGCGGGCGGATTTGAGACTTTTGGCTAGTGGACCGTCAAACTGGATTTGACAGGTGGGGCCAGGCTTTCCAGCCTGGCCAGACTGTAGAAAGCTTGGCCCCACGGACCTGTCAGCTCTGCCTTTTCGCACCACTAGTGCGCCGTCACACTTCTATCTTGGGGTAGATCGACTTCAGTTTTACTCGGGCGTCCTCCAGCTTGAACTGCCACTCGACGCCGCGTTGGCGGTCGTTGATGTGTTCGTGCCAAGCGGTGGTTTCTTCACGGAGTTCCTCGATGG
>SIAQ01000134.1 GCA_009697105.1 Gemmataceae bacterium
AGTACATTATGCGCGCCACTGGCAGCGACGATCAGGGCACGCTTGGCATACTCTTGGCCCCGCACGTCGGCGAAATCGACTTCGTAGGTGTTGAGGGTTTTGAAGAGAGCTTCGATCTCGGCTTTGATTGGCGTCAGCGTAATTTGGCCCGTGAGTAGGCCGACGGCTTCGCTCAACGTCGCCACGCCATAGACGCGAACGCCTTCGACGACGGCGGCCTCACGCCCATTGGCGGCGGGGACGATCAGTTGCACAATACCGGCGGCCCTGGCGGCCATGGCGACGGACAACGCCCCTTTGATGCTGCGAACGCTACCATCGAGCGCGAGTTCGCCCGCCATCGCCCAACCCACGACGTGTTCCGGCAGCACCTGCCCGGTGGCGACGAGCATGCCCAGCGCAATCGGCAAATCGAACCCGCCGGCGTCCTTGCGCAGGTCCGCGGGCGCGAGGTTGATAATCGTGCGACCCGACGGCCGTTGGTAGCCAAGGTTGGCGAGCGCCCGTTCGATGCGATGGATGCTCTCACGGACCGCCATCTCGGGCAAGCCGACGAGGACGGTTTTGGGTAGGCCATGCGCGGTATCGACCTCGACCTCAACGGGGAGGGCGTCGATCCCGACCAAAGCATAAGAGGTGAGTTTGGCGAGCATGCGGGTAATATTACGGGTCCGAGTCACCAGCGGCGACAAATGCGTCTATGACTGCCGGGCAGAAAAAGGGTCGGGATTGAATGGCTCTTACTTTTGGCAACGATTATGCACACAGCCGTTGTGCGTGCCATAGACCGTCGTGCGCCAATACGTACTAAAGCCCGCATTTCAAAGTCAAGAAGAGACGACAGATTGATTGCACACATCGGTAGGATGGCTCTGGAGAGCCGTCCTACCGAACCCTATTTGCGACGCGACTGAGAACCGGCCTAAGCGGCGAGAGGTGGGCACGAAAATGTGCCGGCGATTCGCTGATAGGCGGACTTCAAGTTTGAGCAGATTGGGTTGATGTGTTGCTGTCCGGCTTTGGCGAAATGGGCGCGAAGTTCAGGATCGCGAAGCAGGTGATGAGTGGCCCGTGTCAGCGCCGTCACATCGCCAACGGAAATCAACCCTCCGAGAGATCCGCCGCGCAGCGTTTGCCGCAGGCTTGGCACGTCGGATGCGATAATCGGTTTGCCCAGGCGAAGCGCTTCCCTCGCGATTTCGGAGCCGCAGTCGGCGACGCTCGGCAGCCAAACGACATCCGCTGCGGACAGCGCTTCGCTCATCTGCAACGTCGGCGGACGGAATGTGACACGCTTCGTCAACTCCAGTCCGACTGCGAGACGCTGAAGAACGCCCGATTTGTCTTCAACACCAACGAGTTCGAGTTGAAGGTTCGGATAGTGATACCGCAAGAAATCGAACGCCCAGAGGGCATAGCGGTAACCGGCGCGACGATCATTCCAGCCGGCGCAGACGATGCGATGCGACCGCATGACCTCGGCGGCAGCGGTAGCATCGCCTCGCTCAGTGATCGCCAAACGTACAGCGGCGGGAGCATCGTCAGCAACCGTTTCATACGTCGGCGACGATTGGCCCACCGCGTCCGTCAAGCGTTGATCGAGCCACGGCAGCGTTTTTTGTTCCTCACCAGCGCTGCTAAATACTACCTGCGTGAGGCGTTGCCAGTTTACAATGGCAAGCATTCGCAATACCGACACGCTCCAGACATGGATCACGTCGGGATTCGTTTCGTCGAGATAGCGGCGTAGTTTCCAGAATACCCGCGGGTCGAACCAGCGCGACCAACCGAGCGTATGGACGTCGACGCCGGCTTCGCGGAGAATCGCAGCGCTATCGGTCTCTCGACCGAGACAGCAGACATTGCATACGTCGCCAGCCCGGGCGGCCTCAGCGGCATTCGCGAAAATGTGCCAGGTGCTTTCGCTGGGCGCGAGTGTTTCGAGCAGATGCAGAATTCGCATATTTGGCTTTCACTTGGCGTTACCGGCGTGGCATTCCGCTTGCGGCCCACCGCTCGCGCGGGATACGGCGAGTGTTGATCCTCAAGTGGAATGCAAAAACGAAAAACAATTGTTTACCAGTTCCTACTCATACATCTCCTTCGGCAGCACGCCGATGTACGGCAGGTTGCGGTACTCGTCGTTGAAATCCAGGCCGTAACCGACCACG
This sequence comes from Gemmataceae bacterium, assembly GCA_009697105.1. Classification (GTDB taxonomy): domain Bacteria; phylum Planctomycetota; class Planctomycetia; order Gemmatales; family Gemmataceae; genus SIAQ01. Next base: position 2,172 of record SIAQ01000134.1, read on the forward strand.
AATTCATCGGGAATTTCAAAGCCGACGAAATCGATATCGACGGCATGAACTTGCTTACCCTGCTTTCGCAACAGCACGCAAATTTTCACGGACAATGCACCCTGACCTATCAAGTGTTGAACTAAATGCTTCAGCGTTTGTCCGGTATCGAGGATATCGTCCAGTAATAACACATGTCGGCCTCGCACGTCCGCAAGGATCTCGCTGGCGATATGTAACTCGCCCGCACTGGTGGCTTTCCCACGATAGCTCGACGCCTGGATCAAGGCGATGCGTAACGGCACTTCGAGACGGCGTACGAGATCGGCGACGAAGATCAGGCTACCGGTGAGAACACCCACAATCGTAAACGGCAGATCGCGGTAACCTGGCTCGATCGCGTCCGCCAATTCGGCGATGCGATTCTGGATCTGTTGCTCACTGAGGAGGACACGCATGGTTCTTCGTCCGTAGTCCGTGTTCGTGGTCAAAACAATGATCCAGTTGCGCCATCGGCCTTTTGTTTTTCACGACGCACGACGGTCGACGGACCACGGACTCTATTGAACCCAAAATCGGTCCGCGAGAAAAGAGCAACCTGGCGAGAAGATCGGCAATTCAGGAGGAACGGGCACCAGGTTTTTGCCAACAATGGGGCCGAATGTCCGCAAAATCGTCAATGTCTCGCTGATGCGAAGAGTCGGAATCGCCGATAAAGAGGGAAGAAACTTCCCATTCTGTGGTAATGAAGCGGATTGCGCCGCTGTCGTCCAAAGTCCGAAGTTGCGGCTTGACGACGGCTGTGCGTGACCCGTTGAAGGAGATTCGATCCATGCTATGGTCGAACTGGCAGGGAGCGATGTGGCGCGGTGCCGTACTGGCGTTTTTGTTTTGGGCTGGGTTGGCGTGGACACAATCGCCGACCAAACAGTCCTCGCCTGGCGGCGCAAACCACATCATGGCCATACACGAAAACGGCACGACGACCCGGTGCCGAGTCGTGGAAGCGTGGAAGCTTCCCGATGGCAGACTGGCCAATCTGCTTCAGGCGTTGGAGTCCGGGGAATTGATTACAATCGTGGACGAGACCGCCGACTCTCACACCCAAGAGGGAAATCTCAATAAGCCGATCCAGATGCGGAAGCGTATCTTCGGCTGGGGGCAGGGAAACAAGACGCCCCCGGACGGCTCGCCCGTTCCGCCACAACTGCGCCTGGATTCGGGCATTGTGGTGAAGAACAACGTGCCACCGCCCGCCGACGGCATCGTTCTGCCAACCCCCGGCGTCTCGATCATCAATCAAGTGGTCTATAATGAAACTCCGGGTGAAAAGAATGGCGAACGTCACGAAGGCGCCCCCGCGTTGCCGCGTCCAGATACTTCAGCGAAAAGCACCGGCGGACTGTTTCCGAACCGAGATGACCCGGCGAACAAATCGCAAGTGATCGATTTCAATTCCGGTTCACAGTCTGCAAAATCCGGCCTATCGGGCCAACCCCTGGTCTCCGGCAAGACGCCTGTGATGGGCCCATCCATCGAATTTCCGGCTAACAATAAACCGAACGCCACGCCGACCACGCTGCCGGACGGCTCGAATGCGACGATTCCGTCGTTTCCGAAAATTGCAAACAATCAAACGGAAAGTGTCAACGGCGGCATGAAGCCGGAACCCGCCAAGAAGCAACCGTTCCTGACGCGTATCAACCCGTTCGCCCCGAAGGGAGTGATCGAAGTTGTCCCGCAAGTCACCGCAGCGAACGCGTTCGGTCCGATGATCGTTCAGGGCATGGAGAACAAGCCGCCGCTACCACACCCGTTTTTGGGAGGCCTGTGGAAGACGCCGAACGCCACGACGTCACCCTTGGTGGCCGACGGTCAACCGGTGCTGCCGACGACGCCAAGCCTCGGCTCGCCGACTGTCAACGGCCAACCCACGCAGACGCCGCCTGGCATGGCCAACTCATCCCGCCCGTTAGTTATCAACGGCAACGAACTACCGACGCTGCCGACGACGCCGGGCGTGCAACCTGTCCCGCCCTCTCAGCCGCGCCTCGGTGGATTGTGGAAGACGCCGAACGCAACAGCGCCGAACATTCCAGCCACGGTTGGATCGCCAATCGCAACGAGCACGCCGATGCCAATTACACGCACGCCAGACCGACTACCTCATGCCCAGCGGTTGCAAATCGTCAACGAGGAACCGAGCGTCCCCGCCAAGCCCGTGGTGGCCGGTTCCACGGCGCCAACCTCGCGGCCGATATTTGGCGGCATGTTCAAGTCGCCGAACACGACAGCGGCCAACACCGCTCCAACGACATTGCCAAACGGTACACCGGCGCCAACGAAACGCCCGCTCTTCGGCGGGTTGTTCAAAGCGCCGACGGCCACGGCATCAAACACGGGCGACCTGCCTGTGCGACCGGCCCCGACCCCTATTACGCTGCCGAACAACATCGGCGTCGCTCAGAAATCGCCAGTTGCTGGTGCCCCTGCCGTAGCCAATGCCACACCGAACACCTCGCGCCCAATCCTCGGTGGGTTGTGGAAATCGCCGAACGGGACGAATGGAATTCCGAGCACTGTTGATCCGGCGGTGCCGACGGTTCCGCAAATTACCGCCAACGCCATGAAACAGCACAATGTAGCTGACCCGGCCAAGCCCTGGCGCCCAGGCGATCGCATCGTTTCGCTGTTCAAACCGAATACACCCGCAGCAACGACGCCGAAACCGGCATCCACCGATGTGGCGCGAAGTCCATCCGGCGACACGAGCACGCCGAAGGACATTACGAATATCCAGAAATCGGCGGATTTCCTCGCTCAGCAGAACAAGCTGCTCGAGAAGCAACTGCAAGCGAACGCCGAGAAGGGTTACAAGGTTCCGTTCTCGACTGCGATGTCATCGTCGCAATCTCCGACGCCGCCACAAGGAACGACGGCCAAGGAGCCCGAGAGCCTTGCAATTCCGAAAGCAAAGCCGGTGGTGGTGCCGATCTATCCGGTCGCCCCGATCGCAAATGAAAATCGCAGCGACAAGCCAGAGATGTTCGGGAAAAACGAGAAGCCGCTGGTGGCGCCGCCCGGGCAGTCGTTGCTGGAGCCGATTAAGATTGCCGAAATTGCGAAGCTGCCGCCAGCTCCGACGCCCATGGTAAATAGCACACTGCTGACGCCTGAACGTTTCGTTCCAAATAACAATTCGAATCTGAAGACCGTGAGCGACACAGTCGTAGCTTCCAAGCCCAAGATCCCAAGCGAGACGCCAAAAGCGCCGCCGATAGCGGCGGCCCCCGCAGCACCAAGCGAACCCAACACAGGCCCATCTTGGCCAGTGGGTGCCCAATCGGCCTTGGCGGCCAATAGCGGTCTCGTCGGCCCAGTGACCTACATCATGGTCCCGACGGTAACGGTCCCGGCGCCACACAATCCGCCTATGCCGCCGATTCCTCAGATGCCCGAAGCGCCGCAGCTCAATATGCACGTGAACGGCTTTAGTCCACCGCCCGTGCCCAAGGGGGCCATGCAGCCATACGTTGGCCACCCGATGGCGATGACAAACCTCTACGCCAACCCAATGTTGGTGCAGCAGATGATGTACCAACAGGCCATGATGCAGCAGCACCAACAACAATACGCCATGATGCAGCAGTATGGCTACCGCCCGAACCCATACATGATGCAAAATGTAGGATATGCGAGCACGCCGCCGTCGCAGGGACCAATAGCGAACGGCGGTCGCTACTATGCCGGCCCGATGCCGCCAAACGCGTTGGGCCAGGCAATGGGGCCGATGATCTATCCGCCCGCGGGGCCGCAACCACCGATGATCCAGCACATGAACTACCAGCAGCCGGCTATGCCGACGCAGCAGTCGATCATGACCCAACAGGCCGCACAGATCATCCGCGTGTTGCGTGAATCGCCCTATCCGTCGCAGCGTGAAGCCGCCGCCCAGTCGCTCACCAGCTTCGAGTGGCGGGCGAATCCGCAGATCCTCACGGCCCTGCTGCAGTCCGCCAGTCAAGACCCGGCTCCGAACGTACGTGCCGGCTGCGTAAACAGTCTCGGTCGCATGAAAGCCGCCGTCGAACCGGTGTTCGGCACGCTGCAAGCCCTCCGCAGCGACGTCGATCCCCGTGTCCGCCACGAAGTCGAGGCCGCCTTCGCCAACCTCGGCCAGGCCCCGATCATGCAGGGCCACCGCTGAGCCGGTCCGGCAAATTACGAGCCGGAAGCGTCAGCGACGGAATTCGAGAACCGTCGCTGACGCTTCCGGTTCGTAATACAACCTTCGGCCAAATCCATATCTTTCCCCTCGCATGACGTCCCTATCACCCACTTCAGGACGAGGAGCAAAGCATGACATTTCTACGTTCATTCCTTCTGCTCGCAATTTTGGCATTGCCCGTGACAGTTGTCGCGCAGCCGAAGACAAATCGCAACATCGCCGGCGGCATGCCCACCAAGATCCAGCCGTTCGCCAATCCGACCGTCGAAGACTTCGTTATCAAACGCGAGCAGTACGTACTGTCGTTCAACGGCAAAAAGAACATCCCGAATTGGGTAAGCTGGAATCTGACGAAAGCCGATATCGGCAACGCCAGCCGCGGGTCGTTCGAGCCGGACCCGCTGTTGCCCCGCAGTTTCCCGCATGTGACGCACAGAACCTACACCGAAAGTGGCCTCGACCGCGGACATATGTGTCCGAGCAAGGATCGCTCCAATACCGATGCCGACAACGATGCGACGTTCTTCATGACCAATATCATCCCGCAGGCGCCGAAGAACAATCAAGGTGCTTGGGAACGCCTCGAATCGTATTGCCGCGACCAGCTCAAGAAAGGCCATGAATTGCACATCGTCTGTGGCCCCTACGGCGTCGGCGGTGAAAGCAAGAACGGCTTCATGAAATCGATCGACAAGGGCAAGATTCACGTCACGGTACCCGCGAAAACGTGGAAGGTGATTCTTGTGCTCGCCCAAGGCAGGACCACGCCCGACCTGCGCACCCGGCCCATCGCAGTGATCGTTCCGAATGATCAGAGCGTCGGCGAGGATTGGAGCAAGTACCGCGTGTCGATCCGCGAAGTCGAAAAGCTCACGGGCTACCGCTTCTTCCCGCGGCTGAACAAGGAAGTCGCCACCGCCATCATGGATCGCGTGGACGACGAACGCGTCGTCGTCACCCCGAGGCCGAACCCGGAACGTTGACATTCGTTTGGCACCCGATAAATAGCCGATTGTTCACGTTTAGCGCTCGCTGTATCGTTCGACGGCGAAACACCCAATGAGCGCTAAACGTGAACATTCGATCTTTGTCGGGCGAGCCGAGAGACCCCATTGCGATGAAAACACACCCTGTACTCGCGCTTCTGAAGAAAGCCTGCGACGGCCTGCTCTTTACCAGCGAAACCGATGCGCAACTCGAACCATTTGTGTGGGATGCCAAGGATGCGCCGACACCAAAGCGTCTCGCCGAGATATCCGCGCGAGGCGACGACCCGCCAATCGAGAAGCTGACGCTCGCCGCGTTTTTTCGTGCCGTCCCGAAATCCGACAAGGCGAAGTTCGACGCCCTCGCCAAACAATTGCAAGAACACCTTGGCGACCTCGAAGTTCACAAAGTCGGCGAGGTTAACCTGGCAGTGTTCATCATCGGCAAGACAAACGACGGCAAATGGGCAGGCCTGCGAACTGAGGTCGTTGAGACGTAAACGAAGAGCGAAAAGCGAAAGAATGACGCCACGGACAAAAGGTAATTTCCGAGGCTGAAGCGTAAGCGAGGCATTCAGGTCGCCTCGCTTACGCTTCAGCTTCGGACGGAAAATTGCCTTTTGTCGGTCGCGTCAAGAATGGCATTCTTTCGCGCTTCGCTCTTCGTACTTTGCTTTCGATTTGCCTATGAAGCCGCCAATTTCAATTCCACATTGAATCCGCACACCAAATTCCGCTATACTCCTCCCCGGACCACAATCTCGTGGGCAGGAGGCCCCGGCTATGCGCGTGTTTGCTCTTCTCTCGCTGGTATTTTTTCCGTCGCTGATTCTTGCCCAGCCTTCGCCGATTGTGCAGGCTTCGCGCGTCGTGCCTGCCCCGCCGACTTTGCAAAAGCCACGCGACATCGCAAAGATTCCTGATGGCGCCCAGCCGATCTATTTTTGCGCGGAGCGTGCGACCGATTGGTTGCGACTTGCGAATCGTGCGGATGGCCGATTCAAATACGGGCTTCAGCCGGCTCTCAAAACCAATCTCGATGGCGACAACTACCTCAGCCAGGTCGGTGCCGGCTTCGCATTGGCACGGGCGGGCCGATATTTCCGCGATGAGCGTGTCACCGCCGTCGCTCGGCAATCCTTGCTGACGCTGTTGCTGGAGACGATGCCCGATCCCGACGACAAGACCTGCCGATTCTCCGCCGCCCCACCATTGGCCATCTCGCGGCTCCATGCCAATGGCACGCTGGTGCTGGCGATTCACGAGCTCGCGAATCCCGGTACTGACCTGCTCGATAAAGCGGATGAACTTTGCAACTACATTCGCAAACAGCAGCGACCCGACGGCTCGCTGCTCGTGACGATAGGCCCGAATCTAGTCCGCAGCCATTCCCCCGACGGCGATGCCGAGAACGCCGGCTGGGCGCTGCAAGGGCTGATTCGCAGTTGCACACGTCGACCAGCCGACTGGAAGCTCGACATCGTCCGCAAGGCACGCGGATCCTATCACGACGAATGGCAGACGAATCGATCGATCGCCTCCGTCGCCAGCCAGACGCCGGCCTATGCCGAGGCGTATTTGCTTACCAAAGAGAAGGCGTTCGCAGACACCGTATTCGCGATGAATGATTGGCTCGTCGGCTTGCAGTACCGCGATGAGTTTGAATCGACGCGCGCCCATTGGGCGGGCGGCTTCCCACGTAGCCAGAACAACAAGGTGGAATCGACGACGCCCGACATCAGCTCGGCCCGCGCCGCCGTGAGCCTGGCCGAGGCGTGCCGCGTCGCTAAACACGCCGGCGATTTGCCGCGATTGCAACGCTACGAACGGGCGCTCTTGAACAACGTTCAGTTCTTGATGAAGTTGCAATACACGTCGTACAACACCGATCACTTTACGCCGACTTTCCGACCCAATATCATCGGCGCGTTCTTCGCCTCACACCAGGACGGCAACATCCGCATCGACTACACGCAACACGCCCTGACCGCGATGGTGCAGTATCTGGATGCGGTGATCGAGTAACCGATTGCCGCTTGCGGCTTAGCGCTCGCGTCAGGTGGCGTAGAATGAGCGCTAAGCCGCAAGCGGCAAATCAGTTCACTTCCGCGTCTGCAAATACGCCAGCAGATCGCGTAGCTCCTGATCCATCAACCCATCCACCAACGCCTCCGGCATAATCGACGTCGGCACGGCGCGCTGCTCGACGATGTCGCCCGTCTTGAGCTTGAATCGGCCGCCGTTCGCGTCGAGGTACGTGTACTCGTCAAGCTGCGTATGCAGCAACACGCCGTTGCGCGTCTTGCCATCGGCCGTTTCGAGATACCAGTTCTGATAGCGCGGCGCGACCGTGTTCGACGGCTGCAAGATCGACTCCAAAAGTTGCCGACGTTCGACCCGCCCGATGCTGCTCAGGTCCGGCCCGACATCCGCGCCGCGGCCATCAATACGGTGGCATTTGAAACATGCGCCGACCTTCGGATGAAAGAACACGCGAGCGCCGGCCTCGGCATCCGCGGGGCCTTCGAGCCGTTTCGACCAGGCGTCGATGTCCTTGAACGCGGGCCGATTCTTCTCCGGAACATGTCCGCCAGCCGCACCCTTGATGCCGATCAGCGCTCGCACCGCGTCATTCCGCAACGGCGATGCCTTGTCATTGGCAATCGCCTGGAGTTCGTCCGTCAAGTCCGCGCGGTCGGACAGTCCGACCATCGCGAAAGCCCGTAGCGGCGTGGCGAGCTTCGCATCGCGGAACACGCCAAGCAGAGCATCGTGCCGTTTCGCGCTCGTATGTTCGACCAAGGCCCGCACCGTTTCGAGCTTGAGTGCACCATCATCGGACTTCAGCAATTTCGTAAGCAGGTCCACCGTCAACGCTTTGTGCGACGCGGGCACCTGACGCAACAACGTCGCGCGCTGAGCTATCGGCGTCGCGTCATCGGTGAGTCGTTTCGCGAAGTAGTCGGCGAGGCTGTTCTCGTTGACATCCTTGCCATCGATTCGTGCAAGCGCGGTGGCTAGAGCCTGATACATGCGCACGCTGAGCTTGGGGTCCTGCATGGATTTCTCGATGTCCACCCGATAATGGACAAGCCTGCTGTCCGCAACTCGTTTGACTGCCAGGAAACGGATATCCTCTACGGGATCCTTTAACAATTCTGTCAGGGCATTTTCCGTAGCAAGGAGGTACATAAGGCGGAACTCGGCTTGTTTCCACGAATTGGGTGCAAAAGTCATTAAGGCAAGCCGACGACCCGCGAAGTGGCGTACAGCAGCGTGATGGAGAAACGGATCCTTCTCGGACAAGATATCTAACTTCAGGATACTACTTTCTGACATTCCCTGGATTGCCTCAACTCGAACCGTTCCGGGATTTTTCGCACCCAGGAAATCGGAACCGGACTCGTTTCTTGAGCTAGTTCCGAGCATGCGAACGCTCAATTCACGCATGCCGAGGACATCGTCCTTAACCGCGAGTTCATGCAGGTTATGCTTCCAACGAACGTTGCCCTCCATCAAAGCGGTCAGTGCCGCCGCTCGCACTCGTGGATCAGCTCTTTCAACGAGTTTTACCAGAAGCTCCCAGTCGTTGTCCGCCAGTTTCCGCGCCGCCGCCTCGCGCAACGGGCGATGCAGAGAGAGAATCGCCTCGCGCGGGTCGGCCGGTCGCTTACGCTCGCGGCTCGTATCGTCCTTCGCGCGAATGTGCCAGATCGCGCCTTTGCCGTGCAGGGTGTAGTTGCTCAAGACCCAGTCGGTGATGTAGATGGAGCCATCGGGTGCGACGCACATGCCGACGGGGCGGAAGTTGTTGCCGCCTTGCACGAATGGCAATCGCTCGGCTTTGAACGACGCGCCGTGCGGCTTCACTTGATAGCGTTCGACGCGATGGTCCGCCCAGGATGTGACCAGGAGTTGGCCGAGGTATTCTTTGGGCAGCCCGTCGGATTCGTAGCTGAGGATTTCGCATGGTGCCTCACCGACGCCGGTCATCATCGGCAACGTGCCGGGCAGCTCGCCATGCCACGATTGAAACGGATGCTTGCCCGAACGCCCGTAGCAGAAGCGGAAACCGTAGTCGCCGCCTTCGACGACGTGCAGCATTCGGCACGGCGGCGCTTGATCGGGATCGTTGTCCACGCAAAAGAGTCGGCCATAGATGTCACGACAATTGCCGAACGGGTTCCAGAAACCGGTCGCGACTTTGCGTAGCTTCTTGCCATCGGCGGTGCAATGGAAGATATGCCCGCCATCGCCCTGGCCGGTGAATTTCTTGCCGTCGGAGCCGATCAGCGCGTAGAACGCGCCGAGGTTTTCGCCCATGCCGAAGGTGAGATCGCCCTTGGAATCGAAGCATAATCCGGATAGGCCGTTGTGCGGATAATCGCCTTTGGTGTCGAGAAAGATGATGCGCGTCACTTTGTCCGGGACGCCCTTTTGCTTGGTGTCTTGCAGGCGCAGGATTTCGTTGCGTGTCGCAACATAGACCGAGCCATCGGGATGCACGGCCAGGTCCATGGTGTGGCGAGTGCCTTCGTAAAACGTGGTGACCTTCGCGAAGCCTGGTTTGCCGTCTTTGTGCAGTTCAAACGCGCGGATGCGATCGAACTTGGGGCCTTTGTAGTCCTTCGGCGCGAAGTGCGTATGGCTCTCGATGACGAGCAGCCGACCTTGATGATCGAAGTCGCACGAAACCGGATGCACAATATCCGGCGACTGCGCGACCAGCTCGACCACGAGCCGCGGATCGGCCGCCTTGGGCACGTCGAGTTGGCCAAACGCCGGAAGCGTGAAGTAAATCGCTGCAGAGAGGACCAGAAACAATCGCATGGGGGGAACCTCGGGTGGTGCGGACGTATGGACAGAGATACCATTGTGACGTGCAATCGGCGAGCTGATGAACTTTCGACGGGCGCGTTCGACGTCTTTCCGAACCGCGACCGTCAGGTCAATGGCACTCGTTTTAGGAAAACGGAGAGCACTGGGCGAATTCGGCACGAAATTTGCGCCCTGATTGAGCTGCCAAAGAAGGCTGGTGAAGCGGAACGAGACAGCCAATTTAACGAAGCGTTCGCATTGCTCGGCGATTTGTTCGATCCCACCGAAGCGGACGAATACTCCCCCGTGCATGGGAATGCCGTCTACAGTTCCTGCGTCATTTTGTGGATGCTCGTTTACCAATGCATGCGTCCGGATAAGTCCTTGTAGGCAGCGGTCAAACATCTGATCGATTCCCGGCCGAGCTTTCTGCCCGAGAACAAACGGGTGAAGCAGAAAACGTTATCGAGCAACACCAGCATTTTTTCGGATGCACGCAAACGGCTGCCTCGCGAAGCTGCGGAGTGGTTTTCCGGCCGTATCGGTCAGTCGTTGATCGAAGCGAGCAAACCGACACTGCAATGTGAAGCTGCACGAGGTGGTGATCAGCAAAGGTCTGACGTTGCTATTGGTGAGCGATCTCCAGGCGTCGGCCAAGGAAATGGCGGACGCATACAAACGCCGAGTGGACGTGGAAATCGATATTCGGAACGTGAAAGTGGTGATGGACGCGGAACAGATGCGTGCTCGCAACGTAGCGATGTTTCACAAGGAACTGTTATTGTCGATGGTGGCGTACAATTTGGTGACGCAGTTTCGTCGGCAGGCAGCCGAGTTGGCGAAATGAGCGCCACGCCGAATGAGTTTCAAGCGAACGTGGACGACGTTCCGGATTTTTTTGCTGGGAGCGATGTATACCGACCCAGCGAGCAGGCGAGAGAAATATCAGGTGGCACTGAGATACGCAATAAAGTACAAGTTGCCCAATCGCCCTGCGGGAAGGCAGAGCGAGCGCGAAGCGTATCCCCATCGCCCGAAGGCTAACCCGTTCAAAAAAAGAAAACCACCCGTGGCCAAGCCAATGACCGAAAGTTAAAACGAGTGGCCTTGACCGTCAGGGAGCGGCCGAATTGATACCGTGCCCATAATGTCGGCCGCTCCCTGACGGTATAAATGGCAAAGTCCAGAATTTACGCATCCGCGATGGCGGGCAGGCCGAGTTGCGTGAGATAATGCCGTTCGCGCTCGCGCATCGCTTTTTCGTCGGCCGGCGACTTGTCGTCGTAGCCGCACAGATGCAGTAGCCCGTGGATGACGTATAGCGCCAGTTCCGCCTGCACGTCATGCCCGCGCTCGCCTGCCTGTTCCGAAGCGACCTCAACGCCGATGATCAACTCGCCTTCGAGTTTCTTCGCATTCGCGGCACTATAAGGAAATGACAGCACATCGGTTGGCTCGTCGTGATCGAGATACTGCTTGTTGAGCCGATGAATCGTTGAATTATCGACAAACGCCAGGCTGATCTCGTAATCACGCATGCTTTCGCCATCGAGCACTGCATGGCTAATGTCGCGCATTTTCCCACGATCGATCGGCACCGCTTCCTGCGGTGAATGGATTGCAATTTTGCTCATGAATGAAATTGTATGGCAAGTGGATTTTTCGTTTAGCCGCGACGCGAAAGCGAAGTGCGGACTCCACGCCACGCAATCGCACGACATTCAATCGCGCTCCGCTCCGCGTTGCGGCTAAGCGTCACATGGGTCGTCGGCGACCGAGTAACAATATCGTCGGCATAAGGACGAACAGCGACAACAACGTCCAACCCCAGAGGCCGGGTCCGCTGTCGGCGTCGGTCGCTTGCACATGTTGTTGATGCGCGACGTTGAACAGGCGGAAGCTGCCGAGCGGGTCGCGGTAGGGGCCTCTGAACATCGGCTGGCGAAAATGTCTGCCGAAGCCGTAGGTGCCTTCCTTGCCGTTGCCGTTGGCCAAGCCCTTGCTGCCTGGATAGTTACCTTCCTCGATTCCGCCGCCGCTATACTGCGGACGGGTGAGATTGTCGCATTTTCAGAGCCTGAGCGTTAGCGAAGGGCAACGTTTCCGAAGACCATTGCTCTATCCAGTTGAGCTACGGGTGCGAGTTAGGTTTTTACCTTGCCAAGTTGACTTTTTCACTTTCTCGCATAATCTAACGACGCCCGTTTACGACGCCTTGCCTACCTGAACGGGCGATCAATATACCAAAGGGCAAGAACATCCCCCGCGACGCTACAAACGTCCGAGGGGTTGGCCGATTGCTAACAAGGAGCAACCGACATGGCACATTCTACAGACTCTGCGTCTTCGCGCAAAGGTATCAAACCGAAAAAGCCGGACAAGGCCTTCCCACTCTATTCCCATGCCAATGGCCAATGGGCGCGAAAGATCAAAGGCAGTACCCGATTCTTCGGTGGCTGGGATAATCCGCAAGCCGCTTTGGAGCGTTGGCTTGACGAAAAGGACGACTGGCTTGCTGGACGCGATCCGCGCAGCAACCGCGACGGCATCACCGTGGCCGAACTCGGCTTCAAGTTCTGCCAAGCCAAGGAACGCAAGGTTACGGCGGGTGAGCTTTCGCCCCTGACCATGCGTGAATACAAGATGACGGCGAAACGTCTGATTCTCGCATTCGGGGAGAAGACGCCCGTTGCTTCGCTGATGGCAACCGACTTCGAGAAACTCCGCGCCAGTATCGCGAAGAAGTGGGGACCGATCCGGCTGGGCAACGAAATCAATCGCGTTCGCGGCATCTTTCGCTATGGCCTGGAATCGCAACTCATTCCCAAAGCAGTCAATTTCGGACCCGAATTCAAACGGCCATCACGAAAGATCATTCGTCGGCTCGCCTCCGAAACGAAGGGCGGCAAACTCTTCACGGCATCCGAAATCAATGATCTACTCGGCATCGCCAGCACGCAGTTGAGAGCGATGATCCTTCTCGGCATCAACATCGGCTACGGCAACGAAGACTTGGCGCGTCTCCCCTTCAAATCTATCGACCTGAAAAACGGTTGGGCATCGTTCCCGCGCCCAAAGACCGGCGCGGACCGCAAAGCGAAGTTGTGGCCGGAAACGGTTCTCGCGATTCAAGCATATCTTGCCGAGCGGACCGCGCCAAAGAGCCCGGCGAACGCCGATATTGTTTTCATCACCGTGAGCGGCAACTCATGGGCAGCGGATGACTACGGCACGTCTTTGACGCATGAGATGGACAAGCTGCTCGACAAGTTGAAAATCAAGCGCCCGGGGTTGGGTGTCTATTCGCTGCGCCGAACATTCCGGACCGTGGCCGATGCATGCCGAGACGATTCGGCGGTTCGGTTGGTAATGGGACATTCGCACGACGACGGCGACATGAGCCAATACTACGTTCTCAGGATCGACGACGCCCGCCTGGAAGCGGTTGCGTCCCATGTTCGGCAATGGCTCATGATGCCAGTGGTGAAGGGCGGCGCGTCATGAGCAACCACAACGAAGGTCTGGAAGCGGCTAAGCCATTGTTCAAGGCGTGGAGCGATGCCGCGTCCGCGTTGTTTGAAAGCGAAGAGTTTTGGGCATCGCCTGAGATGGTGAAAGCAAAAGCCCATAGCGCGGCGAACGAACGGCTCTTGGATGAAATATTCACGCATGCCAACTACCCGAACCCAGAAACAACAGAGGATTGGACGACGTTAGCCGCGCTGCTGGGCGTGATGCCTGATCCAGATGGGTCGCATGGAATGCTCGATTACATAAATCCTATCGTCGCGGAACTGAGGCGGCGGTATGGTTCGCCATCCGTCGAGGCTGTCAACGCATGGGACAAGCTGCGGCCATTTGGCAGGAAGCTATTGAAATACCTCATGGATTGCGAAAAACAGGAATCAACCATTGCGAACGCCATGAAAAAGTTTGGAAAAAAGATATCGTCGTTGGATGATAAAAAGGCATTCAGTCGCGGTATTCAACGCACAAATAATGATCTTTTGGAGCACTACAAGGAATACGAAATTGAGCGACTGACAAGAACCAAATCCATTCGTCTAACCGTAGCCGTTCACGCCCAACGGGTCGCGGGGCGCGTACCGGGGACGCAGAACGTGTTGATCGAGCGGTGTGCTGAAGGGGAGTGAGGGCCGAGAACCGATCAGGTGGTGTCAGGCAGCAGGCTTGGAGGGGGTTGGTCGCCAAAATAGGC